>CAZLDQ010000011.1:0-47572 GCA_964558295.1 uncultured Planctomycetaceae bacterium
GTCCTGTTTTACTTATTCTGCCCAGTCGCGCAACATCATTTCAGCCGCACCCGGGGGAACCTGTAAGCAGGTCTGCGCTTGTGGGAGGGGGGCTATGGCTTTGCTCCGGCGCTGGGGGCCGTCGCGTCAGGCCAGAGCTTGTCGATCACGTTCTGCTTGATCTTGATCGCCGAGCCAATCGTGGCCACAGTAATCGCCGCCAGCAGGATTACGTTGAACACGGCCCGCTTCCAGCCATGCCCCACCGCATCGCCGATGTAGCTCCGCTTGTTGTTCATCAGAAAGAAGGCGATGTAGGCGATCGGCAGCATCGTCAGGCAGATTGCCGAGGCGGCTACTGGGAACCACAAGGGGGTCTTGGTCACCACGCCAAGAATGCCAATCGCCGGCACGAGTGTGAATAGGCGGTAGCGGGTCACCGTGTATTCGAGGCCGAACATTTCGCAAATCGTAAACCCACAGACTACCATATGGGTGCTGATTGCGCCACAGGTCATGCCGATCAGACCGAGATTGAAAATGATGCGTCCCAACGAAGACCCCATAATATCGACCAACGCCTTGGAGGCTTGCACCGGCGACAAGTCCTTACAGAGTCCCACGGCAGCCGGATTGTGGACAGTGCTAGCCATGGCGATGATCACCAGCGATGTGACCAAAACGAACGGTAGGAACATCGACATTCCGAGGTCCCATCGGGCGAGCTTCTTATGGTGGGGGCCCCAACCCTTGGCCAGCAAAGAGTAGGGATAAAGGAAGGTCATGTTGATTCCCACTGCCGCACCGATTGCACCGAGGACGACGGTCAATCCTCCCTCGGTCTCCGGGATGCCAAACGTGGTGAACCCGCGACAGACGGCTGCCCAATCGACGTGACCGGTGAACGAGCGATAGACGACAACGACCCCGAAGGAGAGGATCACTAAGCCGATCATCGCGCGGAGGAACCACTCGTAGATCTTGATCCCCCTCGCACCGCTGCCGTAGTTCCAAGTGGTTAGGATACTCACTGCGAGAATCAGCCCTCCAATCCCCCAGCGTACGATATACTGCGCTGTCTCCGAGTCTCTTGGCACCCCAAACACGTCAGTCAGATCCCAGGCGGCTCCGGCAGCCAAGCCATACTGGGGGAAGTGCCAGATCACCGAGGCAACGATGGTCCCCAAGGCCCAGAGGAAAGCGATCGAGATGTGCAGTTCCCGGCCAAACGCGCGATAGGGACGTTCCCCCGTGGTCAAGATGACATTGCCCAAGGCGGCCAGCATGCAGACGCCCAGAAACATGGCCACGGGCTGGACCCAGAGCAACTGGTAGCCGAACGACGCCCCCGCCACCACCGAGGCGGCGGCACTGCCGGCCCCTAAGGTCATCGCGCTTTGCAGCAGGCCTGGGCCGGTTCGCTTGATGTACCCCACGGCCTGGGAGAAGAAGGGTTTCCCCTCAAGAGCCTGCAGCTCCGCGACCTCGCGAGCCAGCTTCTCAGGATCCCACTTGCTGGTCATGGGAAGACCTTTGGACGCTTCAGCCTTCGACGGCTCACCCATGGTACCACTCCCTGGTAGTGCGTTGGAGGATCGTTATCGCGTCCGCGGGCCCATGCCGCGTTTGCGACGCTATCAGACCAATTTACAGACCTCTCATAGTAGCTTGAGGAGGTTGAAACCGCAACCAGAACCCTGCATAGAAGCTGTAATGACGCCAAGTGTCGATGAGAGAAGGACTTGGCGTTGATGTCCCAGTTGGCCCTCTTAGACAGTCTTGGCTGATTTGCCTATGGAGGCTTATGCACTGGGCACAATGACCAGCGGTCAGGAACCACGTTGGACACCGCTTGGCACCACGTCGACTTGACTCTGGACTTGGATGCTCAGACCTGCACGTTCAATCTCGATGGCGGCCCCATCGAAACGCCGGCTATGACTTGCGGCCAAGCGTAGCGTTCTGGCGACGGAACTCGCTCGGTGTGGTTCCAATTACTCGGGCAAAGGCACGGCAAAACTGTTCGCCACTCTGGAAGCCGCTGAGGCGAGCCACGTGGGCCACCTTGTGCGGAGAGGTGAGGAGCAAACGCCGAGCGTATTCCAACCGTTTACGTTCGAGTTCCTCGCGAATGGTCCGTCCCACGAGTCGCTCGAACGCCCGATAAAGGCTGCAACGGCTCATCGCGGTCACGGCCACCACGTCAGTAACCCCGATCCGCTTGGGAAAGTGCTGCCAGATGAATCCCAACGCCTTGGCCACCTCGGGATGCTCGATGGCCAGGATGTCACTGCTGCGGCGTACGACGAGCCCAGTCGGTGGAATGAGGAGCGGTTGCGATGGCGGTGATTGGCCGCGCATCAGGGCGTCAAGCAATGCCGCTCCCTGGTAGGCAAGTTCCTGGCGGTTGCTCTCGACGCTGGTGATCGGTACGGGCGCGAATTCGCAAGTGTATTCATCATTGTCCACGCCGACCACGGCGGCTTCTTCAGGGACTCGAATGCGGGCGGCCTCGCAGACGTTCAGCAGGAAGTACGCCCGATGATCGCTCTGGGCCATCACGCCCAGCGGTCGGGGTAAGTCGAGCAACTGCCGTTTCAGCCAACGGACCGGATTAAGCCGAGGGCTGCGGCGAGATGCGGCGTACCAGTTCAGGCAGGTGTGACGGAGTCCGGCCTCGGCTACGGCGGCGGCGAAGCCGGCCTCGCGGTCACGAACGTCGGTGTAGTCGGTGCACTTGTAGAAGGCCAAATGCTGAAAGCCGCGTTCCAGGAGATGTTCGGCGGCGATCCGGCCAATCCGGTGATTGTCGAGCATGACCCGGGCCGTGGCAATTCCGTCCACATCGCCGGTCAACGCGACGATCGGCAGATCGAGCCGGCGCAGGTAGCGGATCAAATCGCGGCGGTCGGGCAGGGCGAGCGTCAAGACGCCATCGCCTTGCCAGAAGGCCGGCGGGTGGCCGTAGTGGGCCATCGTCGTGTCAAGAGCCCAATTGGCTTGCCGTGCATACTCCGCCACGCCACGATGCATACGGTGTTCATAATAGGCCAGAGCCATGAGTACCCGGCGTTGGTGGCTCCCTTCAAGCAAGCAGCGGTGAGCAGGCATAGTCCATTCTCCGCAAACCGGAATCGCCGCGTCGGGACGCTGATACAAAAGCGCAGATCTATTATACAAACAATCGATCTTTTTGCGTAGCCGCCGGTGCAGGGGCCAGTTAGAATTCCCGATAACGGACGGGCGCCGAAGGCACGGTCTCCCTCGCCCCAACGATGAGGCCGTCCGAAGGCCGAGACGAGGCACGGGATTGCGACGAGTCAGTTAGCCGTTGTTCTCTTGCCGGCCGTGGGAGCGCATGCGCCGCGGCCCGACGGCAGGAACATCTTTTCTTGGTTCTTCTGTTCACGGAAAAAGCCCGGGGTTGGGTGGGAGGTGACGTCATGACGCAGGGTAAAACACGAGACGTTGGCGGGTTCACGCTCGTCGAATTGTTGGTAGTCATTGCGATTATTGGAATCTTGATCGCGCTGTTGTTGCCCGCAGTGCAGGCGGCCAGGGAGGCGGCCCGGCGGGCCCAGTGTACGAATCACCTGAAGCAGATCGGCCTGGCCCTGCACAACTACCACGACGCGCATAAGGCGTTTCCCCTCGGCCATATTATGCTCGGCATCAATGGGGTCACCACCTCGCAACAAGGCTCATGGATCAAGGGGCTGCTCCCGCAAATGGAACTGAAAAGCGTCTACGATACGTTCAATCATGAGGCGGCCTGGTGGCAGCCCGCCAACCAGACCGTACGCGGCATCAAGATTTCCGTGTTCACTTGCCCTTCCGACATCGATGCGGAGATCTTTAACACGGCTTACGACTTCGGTTTTCGTGGCAACTACGCGGGAAATTCGGGAATCGGGATGTACAAGCGGGAATACCGCCCCAGTTTTCAGGATCAATTGACGGTTCGCGGCCCATTCGTCCACGGTTTCAGTGCCCGGTTCAGCGACTTGACCGACGGCACGTCGAACACGGCCGCGGTGGCCGAGATCTGCAAGGCGAAGGGGAACGATTCGCGAGGAGCCCTGTTCGCCGATTCGGGCACTGTGCAGTATTGCCATGATTATGTGCCGAACGAACTGGTCAACGATGTGACGGAACGTTGCGTGAGCGAGACGAAACTGCCCTGTACCAGCGGTGGCTCCAGTGGGCCGCACCGGCTAACCGCCCGGAGCAAGCATCCCGGGGGCGTGAATCTGCTTCTGTTCGACGGCTCGGTTCGCTTTGTAAGCGAGACGATCGACCGGACCATTTGGCAAGCGGCCGCCAGCATGAGCGGCGGTGAAGCCGTGCAATTGCCGTGACAGGGGGCTCGAATCATGCCTGCGACGCTGTTGAAGCTCGTGACGGCCATCGTTCTCCTTGGCTTGAGCGGTTGTGGGAGAACTTGCAGGCCTGAGCGTGTTGAAGTGGAAGGAAGGGTGCAACTGGATGGTCAACCGCTGGACGCCGGAACGATCACCTTCATTCCCCAAGGGGCTGGGACGGCCGCCAGCGGGCCGATTGCCGAGGGCCAGTACCATCTTCCCATGGCGCAAGGTCCCTCGCCAGGCAAATGCCGAGTCGAAATTCTTTCGTACCGGGAAACCGGCCGGAAAGTCGAGGGTCCCACGTCCAATGGCATGGGAATGGTTGCGGAAATGAGACAGATCATCCCGCCAAGGTATAATACACACTCAGAACTGGAATCCGTCCTCGGTGCCGAAGGAAAGAACTCGTGCGACTTCACCTTGACGTCGAAGTAGGCAATCGCCGGACAGACTTCCTTGGCGTGATACGAAAAGGAAACGGTATGGCCCGACGGAAATGGTTCGCGATGGTGGTTTGCGGATTGGCCGTGCTGGGCGCGGCGCGCACAGTGGTCGCCGATTCCGGACAAGTGGTATTCGACTTTGAGTCGGGCGATCTTCAGGGGTGGGAGGTCGTGGACGGCCAGTTCAGCAAGTTGCTCGGCAATCGTGAGTTCGAATTCCACCATCAGGTGAAGTATACGAAGCAGGGAACCTATTACTTGAGCACCCTGGAACAGGCCGATCGTGATGCGCCTGACGACGCGCCGACCGGCATCGTCGAGTCGCCCGTCTTTCTGCTCACCGGCCGATCGGCGTCGCTGTTGGTGGGCGGCGGCTCGCATCCCGACACGTATGTGGCCCTGTGTACGGAAGACGGGAAGGAAGTCCTCCGGGCCAGCGGCCGTAACAGCCAGACGATGCAGCGAACAATCTGGAATACGACTCCCTGGGTGGGAAAACGCATGTTCCTGCGCGTTGTTGACCAACATCGGGGCGGTTGGGGGCATGTGACGTTCGACGACTTCCGTGTTGACGGCCAGATCGATTCCCAGGCAACCAAAGCCAGGACCGCCGTGCGTCGTCGGGTCAGCTACGAAAAGCATGTCCTTCCGCTTCGCGCCGCCATCGAGGATCTTGTGGCCACGTTCGGCCCTCGCTATCCCAACGGTAACGAGTATCTTGCTTGCCTCGATCAGCTTGCCCAAACGATGGCCGAGGCCGACGCCCACGAGGTCTCGACGGTTGTTGACAAGTTGGAGGTGCTCCGCCGTAAGGCACTCGTCGCCAACCCATTGGTTAGCGGCCAGCCGCTATTGTTCGTCGTTCGGGATCAGTATCGTCCCGACCATCACAACTCCGAGACGATGTTTCAGAACGGAGAGATCAATACGAACAGTTTTCGGGGCGGTGGGGCGCTGAAAACGATTGACTTAGCCACGGGGGCCGTGACGACACTTCTTGAAGTGCCGGAAGGCATTGCCCGGGATCCGGATGTTGGCTTTGACGGCACGACGATTCTCTTCTCGATGCGTCGAAACTCGGCGGATGATTACCATCTTTACGAGATGAATGCCGACGGTTCGGGGCTGAAGCAATTGACGTTTGGCGCCGGCCTGTCGGACATTGATCCGATTTATCTTCCCAACGGACAGATTCTCTTCACATCGACTCGCGAGCCGAAGTACTGCATGTGCAACCGGCACATCATGGGCAATCTGTACACGATGAACGGTGATGGCTCGAACATCGTGCAAATTGGGCACAGCACACTCCACGAGGGGCATCCCGCCTTGCTTCCCGACGGTCGGGTGATTTATGACCGCTGGGAGTATGTGGATCGGAACTTCGGCGATGCCCAAGGACTGTGGCTGACCAATCCCGATGGGACGAACCACACGATCTACTGGGGCAACAATACGAACTCCCCGGGAGGTGTGCTCGAAGGGCGGGCAATTCCCGGCACCGAACTGTTGATCGCCACCTTTTCCTCCTGCCACGACCGTCCTTGGGGTGCGCTGGCGATTCTCGACCGGCGTTTGGGACTCGATGGTCGCAAGCCGGTCGTGCGAACGTGGCCGGCCGATGCGATCGACCTGGTTGAAAAGGGGAACTACGACACGTTCAAACAGGTCCCGCTGAAGTACGAAGACCCTTATCCCTTGTCCGACAAATACTTCCTTTGTTCCCGAATGACGGGCCAGGGGGAGCAGATGGGCCTCGTGCTGTTGGACGTCTTTGGCAACGAACTGCTTCTGCACAAGGAGGGGCTTGGCTGCTACGATCCGATGCCGTTAACAGCCCGCATCCGCCCGCCGGCGATTCCGTCGCGGGTGGATTTGGCCAAGACCGAGGGGTACTTCTACGTCCAAAACGTCTATGTGGGGGCAGGGATGGAGCGTGTCCAGCCGGGCAGCGTCAAGTATCTTCGGGTGGTCGAGTCGCCGGAAAAACGGTTCTGGACCGAGCCGGCCTGGGATGGTGGGACGGGCCAGCAAGCGCCGGGAATGGCGTGGGATGATTTCAACAACAAGCGAATTCTCGGCACCGTGCCGGTTAAGGCCGACGGCAGTGTCGCGTTTACCGTGCCGGCCGACACCTTTGTCTACTTCCAACTCCTCGATGCAAAGGGACGTATGGTGCAGTCGATGCGCAGCGGGACGATCGTCCGGCCGGGCGAAGTGGCCGGCTGCGTCGGTTGCCACGAGGATCGTCGCTCGGCCGCACGGATTGATTACGCGACGCAGGGCATACCGCGTTTCGCAAAACTCAAGCCCTGGTATGGCCCGCCACGGTTGTTCAGCTATACAGCCGAGGTCCAGCCAGTTCTCGACAAACATTGCACCACGTGCCACGACTACGGCAAAGAGGCAGGACAGAGACTAAACCTGGCCGGAGATCTGGGACTGTTGTTCAACACCTCCTATGTTGAATTGCGACGCAAAGGCTATGTGCGAGTGATCGGCGCGGGGCCGGCGCAGGTGCAAAAGCCGTTGAGCTGGGGTTCATCGGTCAGTCCCCTGGCGAAGATTGTCTTGGAGGGGCATGGCATCCCGGAGGTTGACCGACAGGTGAAGTTAGACCCGGAGGCCGTCGATCGGGTGATCACCTGGATTGACATCAACGCTCCCTATTATCCGGACTATGCAGCGGGTGCTTACCGCAACACACCCTTCGGGCGCTCCCCCCTGACCGATAGCGAACTGAAACGGCTCTGCGAGTTGACAGGACTGCCACTGCGCAACCCAGAAATGTTCACACAGATCAGTTTCAGCCGGCCAGAACTGAGCCCCTGCTTGGCAATATTCACCGACAAGCAAGCCCCGAGGTACCAAGAGACGTTGACGTTGCTTCGCATTGGCCAAGAGCGTTTGGCGACTCATCCTCGTGCGGATATGCCGGGTTTTCAACTCGTGGATCAGGTCGAGATCAACCAGGAGAAGAAGTACCAAGCCCGGCTTCAGGCCGAAGCACGGATGCGTGCCGCGGTCCTTAACGGCCAGCGGCGGACGGCGGACGAAAACCGATAGTGATTTCTATTCCTTTCTCCCCATCGAGTCCCCCTCATGAAATCGTCAGATTCCCAACGACTCTGTTCACGGCGTTCCTTGCTGGCCGGCGCCGCAGTGTCTGCTGGCGCGGCTTGGGCAGGCCAGCACGCGGTTGAAGCGGCTCCGTGCGAGGCCCCTCCGGTGAAAACGTACACCAGTGCCGAGTTCTATGACGGTCAGGGGCGCTTTCTGGTCGACAAAGCTCGGGAAGCCTACTACGACATGTTTCGCCGGTTTGGGTATCCGATTTCCAAGCGGCTTCGGAAGGAAATGTGGATTCTGGACTTCGGACTGGGAGACTTCGCGCAAGTCGGGATGGCGGGGATCTTCTGGCTCAACCGGCACGACTTCAACTACTTCGGCCACGAGATTTACCTCTTGCCCGGTCAGATGATTGCCGAACACAGCCACGTGGCCACGACCAAGGGGGCCGCGAAAATGGAGTCGTGGCATCCGCGTAAAGGACAGATCTACACCTTCGGCGAAGGCGAACCAACGCCCGAGTGGTTGAACAAGATTCCTGCCAGCCAGCGCGAGTTGGTCCACGCGCGTCGTTGCCAGCCTTTGGAAGTCGATGAGATTGGGCACCTAGACCGGCTGACAGCTTGGCACTTCATGGTCGCCGGTCCGGAAGGGGCCCTGGTTACGGAGTATGGCACCTTCCATGACATGGACGGTCTACGGTTTTCCAACCCAAACGCCAAGCTCTGATTGTCATGCGTTCTGTCAAAGGGAATAGGTCATGGCGGATTTGTCATTGTTCGATTTGACCGGAAAGAAGGCGTTGGTCACAGGCGGCGCCGTGGGAATCGGCCGCGGGTGTGCGGTGGCATTAGCGCGCGCGGGAGCCGACGTGGCGATCCTCGATCTCAATGAGGCGGTGGGGCTCCAGACGGCCGAAGAGTTGCGCAAGCTGGGAAGCGACGCGGTATTCCTGCGGTGTGATGTGACCCGGCGCGACGAGGTTCAGGCGGTCGTCGGCCAAGTGGGCAAGCGGTTCGGGCGTCTGGACATTGCTGTCAACAATGCGGGGATTGGAATCCTGGGAGCTGACGAGGAGCTTGCTCAGGAAGCTTGGGACAAAGTGATCGCCGTGAATCTGACCGGGGTGTTCCTCTGTGCTCAGGCCGAGGCTCAACAGATGATTCGGCAGACGCCCACGGAAGGGAAGATCATCAACTTGGCCTCAATGTCGGCCACGATCTGCAATTGCAACGCATCATACAACGCCTCCAAAGCGGGCGTGGTTCAGATGACTCGCATGCTGGCGGCCGAGTGGGGCCGTTACAATATCAACGTCAATTGTCTCAGCCCGAGCTATGTGCTTACCCCGATGCACGCCTCCACCCCGATCGTCGTGCGTCAGCGGATTCGCGAGTTGACCCCACTGGGTCACGTTCAGCGTCCGGAAGACTTGTACGGAGCGGTAATCTTTTTGGCTTCCGCGGCCTCGAACTATGTGACCGGCCATGACTTGATGGTCGACGGCGGTCACACGTTGAACGTATGGTTGACCCCGTTGGGGCGTGCCGTGCCGCCGCGAGTCAGTCCTGACGAGGAGACAGTCCAGTTGAAACACGATCTCGACGTGCTCGGCGTTCCTTACGACCAGGATGGACTGAACCCGAAGTTGCATCCCGAGATTGCCGATGCGTTCCGGACGGCTTTTGGAATCCAACCGTGAGAAGCGTGATGAAGTTGACGATTGATGAGTTGGCGCGGCGTATGGATTTGAGTGCGGTTCGGGCCGATGTGACGCAGGCGGAAGTCTACGAGTTGGCCGCAACTGCTCGGAAGTACAATTGCGTGTGTGCGTTTGTTCTTCCTTGCTATGTCCCCGAGTTGAAAGCTCTTCTGAACGACGCCCCGCAGGTGGCCGTAGGGGGAGTGGTCGGTTTTCCTTCCGGAGCGCATAGCACGGCGATCAAGGTGGCCGAGGCGAGGGAGCAGCGAGCGTTGGGCGTGTCGGAATTGGACATGGTAATCAACGTCGGCATGCTCCGTTCGGGGTGCAATCGCTATGTGGAAGATGACATCCGTGCGGTGGTCGAAGCGGCTGACGGACTCCCGGTGAAGGTGATCCTGGAAGTTCACTATCTGACTGCCGAGGAGATCGTGCGTGGAAGCCAGATTGCGGTTCGCGCCGGAGCGGCCTATGTGAAGACCGGCACAGGCTGGGCCGGCCCGGGCACAACGCTCGATCAGGTGCGGCTGATTCGCTCGGCGATCGGTACGTCGGCTCAGATCAAAGCGGCCGGCGGTATTCGCGATCTCCAAACGGTTGTGGCCATGATCCGCCTGGGGGTCACCCGGTTTGGCGTGGGGCTTACTTCCGGCGTGAAGATCCTGGAAGAGTGCGCGTTGCTGACCGAGGGAGTGCGCGTGTGATGTCTGAGACGATTCTCGCCTATGACCTGGGGACAGGGGGCAACAAGGCCACGCTCTACGATGCGACCGGGCAACGGCTGGCCACGTCGTTTGTGCCGTACGACACCCAGTATCCGCAAGCCGGCTGGCACGAACAGCGGCCGGAGGCCTGGTGGGAATCGGTGGTGCAAAGCACGCGTCAACTGCTCAAGTCGGGCGTGAATCCACAGACGATTCGCGGTCTGGCGATTTCCGGGCACAGTCTGGGATGTGTTCCGCTGGATGCCGCCGGGCGATTGCTTCGCGAGTCAACGCCGATCTGGTCTGACCGCCGCGCGGCGGTCCAAGCGGCCCGAGTATTCAAGCAATTGGATCCGGTCGCCTGGTACCGCAAGACCGGCAACGGCTTTCCGGCCGCGCATTATACGATCTTCAAGATCCTTTGGTATCGCGACTGCGAGCCGGCGATGTTCTCGCGAATCGACAAGGTAGTCGGAACCAAGGACTATATCAACTTCCGGCTGACGGGTTGCGTGGCGACGGATCATTCCTACGCCTCGGGCTGCGGCGCGTACGATCTGCTGGCCGGGGACTATTCGGACGAGTTGTTGGCAGCGGCCGATCTGCGGCGGTCCATGCTGCCGGAAATCGTTCCTTCGACCGAGATCGTGGGCCCACTCACGGCCACGGCGGCCGGCGTCCTCGGGCTTCCCGCCGGGATCCCCGTGGCGTGCGGAGGCGTGGACAATTCGTGCATGGCCCTGGGGGCTCGTAACACGACCGAGGGGCGGATTTACGCATCGCTCGGCTCCTCGATGTGGATTGCCGTATCTTCCTGCCGCCCGTTGTTGGACGACACGGTTAAACCGTATGTCTTCGCACACGTAATCCCTGGGATGTTCACTTCCGCCGTGGCGATCTTTTCCGGAGGCACATCGCTTCGCTGGGTGCGGGATCAGCTTTGCCCGCATCTGGTCGCCCAGGCGGCGGCCCAAGGCACGGACCCGTATGACCTGATGACCGCCTTGGCCTCGCAATCCCCAATTGGGGCGCACAAGCTCTTATTCAATCCCAGCTTGGCTGGTGGATCTTCCTTGGATCCCAGCGAGAACATCCGCGGCGCCCTGTTGGGCCTTGATCTGAGACATTCCCTGGCGGACGTGATTCGCGCGGTTCTGGAAGGAATCGCCCTGAACCTGCGGCTTGCGGTCGACGAGTTGCGTCACTTAGGCGACATCGGTTCGGAAATGGTTGTCGTCGGGGGAGCCAGTCGAAGTCCGCTGTGGCGGAAGATTCTGGCCGATGCGTTGGAACTCGACATCCTCAAGACGAGTATCGATCAGGATGCCGGTTCGCTTGGCGCGGCGGCGGTTGCCGCGGTGGGGTGCGGGTTGTGGAAAGAACTGGCGGAAGTTGACCGGATTCATCAGCACGAGGCGGTTGAACGCCCCGATCCGGTCCGCGTGGGCCGCTACCGCCAACTGCTTCCTGTTTTCCGGCAGGCGCGCCACGACCAAGCTCGACTCGGGGATATGCTCGCAGCGATTCCAGAATAGAAGGCGGGGAAGTGGAAGAGCCTTTCTCCTCCACTTCCCCTTGTGGCAGTCTTGTTCTGACCGCCTAGTGGGTCGTGGTCTTGAAACGGACAACGGCTTCACGGAGCGCAATGGCTTGGGCGCCAAGCTCTTCACTTGACGAGGCCATTTCTTCACTGCCGGCGGCGTTTTGCTCGGTCACCTGGGCCACGCTGGTGATGGCACGCGAGACCTCCTGGGCATTGGCCGCCTGTTCGGCGGTTGCTTCGGCGATTTCCGCGATCTTGGCGGCCGTGGCCTCCACACCGTCGATGATCAACTTGAGCGACTCGCCTGTTTCAAAGCTCAGGTCAACGCCTTCCTGGACACGTTGGGCAGACTCCTGGATCAGCTTGGAGATTTCGCCGGCGGCTTGGTTGGAGCGTTCGGCGAGCTTGCGGACTTCGTCAGCGACGACGGCGAAGCCCATGCCGTGTTCGCCGGCTCGGGCAGCTTCGATCGCCGCGTTCAGGGCCAGGAGGTTGGTTTGGCTGGCGATCTCCGAAATCACCTGGATGATTTCACTGATCTGTTGAGAGCTGGTGCGGATCAAGCCCATCGCTTCGACCGAGCGTTGGACGGCCTGACCGCCCTTTTCGGCCAACTGGTTCGTTTGCCGGGCAACTTGGTTGGCCTCGGCCGCGTTCTGCTTGACGGCTTCGATCGAGCGGGCCAGGGCTTCGATCGAGGCCTGCATTTCTTCGACGCTCGCGGTTTGCGTCTGGGCGCCTTGGGCCAAGCTCTGTGAGCCTTCAGCGATGACCCGTGCCCCTTCGTTGAACTGGGCTGCGCTCTCGCTGACCTGCCCGATGATGCCGGCCAGATCGTTGAGCATCTTCTTGATCCCAGCGGCCAACTCGTCAATGGGTTGTTCCCCCTCGACGTTCACGTGGCGGGTCAGGTCGCCCTGGGCCGCTGCAGCGACGACCTCCAGGAGATGATTGACTTTACGGCGCAGGTCCTCGGCCGCCAGCCGGTCGGCCTCAGCCCGTTGGCGCTCGCGGGCGGCTTCCTCTTCCTGGCGGCGATGCTCTTCCTCCAACCGCTCCCGTTCGCGAGCCGCCTCTTCCTCTTGGCGTCGGCGGCGTTCTTCGGCTTGACGGCGTTCTTCTTCGGCTTGCCGCGTTTGCAACTGCTTCTCGCGTTCGGCCGCTTCCTTGATCGATTCAAAGGCTTGCTTTGTGGAATCAATCGACTCATTGATCGCCGTGGCCATCTGCCCCAGCTCGTCGCGACTATCGACGTCACAATGCTTGCTGAAATCCTGCTTGGCCAAGGCCATCACGCTCGTCATGCACTTGCCGATTGGCCCGAGCAGGTTACGTCCGATCCCGAAAGCCAGAACAACTGAGACGGCAGTGCTGATCAGGCTCAACAGGAGGATTACGTTCCGGACCTTGGCGGCGCCAGCGAGCATTTGCTCGTTGGTCATGACCTTTTCGTCAAGCGTCCGGCTGATTTCGCCAAAGAGCCGTTGGATCTCGGCAAGAGCGGGGACTGTCTGGTTGGCGTGGATTGCGAGCCCCTTGACTGCTCCCTCCTTGAGCTGCGTTTCGGAGGCGATCATCCCCTCGATTCCCTTGTCGACCTCGGCCAAGGCGTGTTGAACCTGGGTTTTGTAGAGTGCCGTGGCTTCTTCCATCTTGCCATCGTTGACGCACTGTTCGATCTGGGCTACCAGTTCGAAGAGCCGACGATGGGGTTGGCGGCAGGCGTCCAACGGCGGTTGGAATCCGGGAATCTCCGTTGCCAATTGCTGCGTTTCGGGAGATTCCAGCCATTGGCCAAACGCGGTCTTGTTGGGATCCAGTTCGACGCCGAGCCGGAACGGCTTGCCGTCGGCAAAATCGGCCGCACGGGCCAACAGCGCTGGGTCCTTTTCGTCGAGATACATGCCTGCGCCGACGACCCAGTCCCAGGGCTTGTAGTACTTGACGAAGGCGATTTTCGGCACCGGCTTGTCATTTCCCGCTTTGGGCCAACAATAGGCAACGTAGCCCTCGCCCTTCTCCCGGCCAACATTCACGAAGGCATGAAAGATCTTCTTGCCGTTTGGATCGGTATAGTCGGCCATGTACTTGCCTTCGGTCTCCGGATTGATCGGATGGAGGACCATGTGGTACTTGGCACCGTTGATCCACACGTAGTCTCGATTGCCCGGGCCGAACCGCATCGCGGCAATCGCTTGCTTGGCGAGTTTCTGGCGGGTCGCCGTATCTCCGAGGCTTTGATCCTTGTCAAAGGTCTCGAGGATCGAGACCGCTTGATTGCATGCTTGGCGCACCTGCCCTTGGAACGAGTAGAGGCCGGTTGACTCATTGGCTAAGGCTTGGCAGGAGGTATTGGCCCAGGCCAACACGCTGGCCTGATGGCTGCGGAGCGTCATCCGCAAGCCCGGGTGTTCCTTCTTGAACACGCGGGCGATTTCCGCGGCCGAGCGGTGCAACTGCTCGTGAGGCTGTTCCATGCTTTGGAGAAGCGGCTTGAGTTCCGGTACCAGCTTTTCCGCCTCGGAACGTTGCTTGCCATGCAACCAGTGTCCCATGGGACACTGGGCCGCATCCACCTGGACGTTCAGCTTGGTAACCTTGGGATCGGTGAGAAAGTTGTTGACTTCACGGGCCCAATTCAGATGCTGGAGCTCCATGGTTACCGCTTCGCTGCGGAGCTTGTTGCCATCGATCACCTGGCCAGCATCGTCGACGATTCCGTTGATCCCCAGGATTGCCCAACCACCGACAATGGCTCCGAGCAACACGACGGCGCCGAAGCCAACGGCCAGTTTGCGCGACAGTCTCAGATTCTTCCATACCGCGAACGACATACGCTTCTCCCTTCAATCAAGCCACGGCTGTTCACTCAATTCGAGCACGTTCCCCTGCATCCGAGAAAATGACCGAATCATCAAGGATACGTAGCATGTACGTCAAGCAATAGCCAGTTGATAAGCAGTCATTGGGACCAAATTGTCACTCGACAGCAGGAATGGGGGGCACGATTGCTTACACAGGTACGATCGGCCATGAGGACGGGATACGGCATGAATCGCATGCGATTGGGTGCCATCGCCGGTCTCCAGCGTGGGCATCAACGGGCCAGCTGGGCGACCTTAAGGATTCGACGCGTCAGGACGCCTTTTGCCACGAGAGAAAGGGGTTTCCGGGAGAAATGACGGTTTCCTCACGCGGTGCGAGCCCTCCACGCCCAATATTGAGGGGAGGGCGAAAGTGGGCAACAGACCAACCGGGTAGTGATCTTGATAGGGCAGGTCCTCCGTGGCGTTCCCAAGCGAAGACGCCAGCATGTCAACGAAGGATGGGTCAGGCAGGTTTTTGATTCGTCAGGGGCGATTGGGCACCGCAAAAACCACTTGGCGATTGGCGCGGAGGGTTCCCAACAGGCCGCCGGTCTTCGAATCGGTGGCGATTCCGTCAAACAGGGCTGATTGCTTTCTGGCCAGGACCGACTGGTTCCCTTTTGCAGGAACCTGCAATCGATACGACTTGGCCATACAGGTGCTGAAGATTGCGTAAACGGACTGCTCGTCTGCGGCAGCCGCTTGGGTTGCCTCGGTTGGCGGGCCGTACGCCTCGGATTTCCCAAGCAACCGTCGGTTCCTCGGCTTGGCTAAACCGAAGACATCCCAGGAGCGGCTAAATGATGGCCAAGTTTCTGGACTTGTCCTCTCGCAGAAGACTACACTATACGCTGGCTGGCCCCATTTGTCAGACAAGGAGATGTGGCGTGATCCGGACTCGGTGCTTGATGCTTGTCGTCCTCCTGGTTTTGTCGACTTCTTCCGGGGCCCAGGCGGAATCGCCGCGGCAGGTGCTCCTGCTCGGCGCCAAGCGGGATCATCCCCCAGGACGGCACCACTACCAGGCGGGGCTTCGCATACTGGCAAAATGTTTGGCCGCCGTACCGGGTCTCAAGACAGAGCTCGTTGCCGCCGATGAGCCGTGGCCGGAAGGACCAGGATTGCTCCAAAAGGCAAACGGCGTAGTCCTTTTTCTGGGTGAGGGGGCGAAGTGGCTGCGGGCGAATCCTGAGCGAACGGCGGCAATGCAGGAACTGGCTCGCCGTGGCGGCGGGATCGTCGCCTTGCATGCAGGCATCATGACCAAGGACGCCCAGTACATCGAACCGTTCCGGAGCCTCGTGGGCGGATGCCACGGTGGCCCCGACCGGCGGTACGTGTTCCTTGACAACGCCGATGTGCGGGTTGCCGACCGTAGCCATCCAATCTGCGAAGGGCTGTCCGATCTGCGGATCAACGATGAGTTCTATTTCAAGCTCAAGTTTGCCTCACACGGCTCCGTACAGCCGATCCTCCAGGTTCCCATCGAAGGCCAGTTGGAGACAGTAGCTTGGGCCTACGAACGTCCGGACGGCGGTCGATCGTTCGGCTTTAGCGGCGCTGATCCCCACGCCAACTGGCAACAGGTCGCCTATCGACGCCTGGCTGCTCAGGCTGTACTCTGGACCCTCAAGCTGCCGGTTCCTAAGGGTGGTTTGCCGGTCAGGGTGGCCGACGAGGATCTTCGGGTACCCGAGTCGGAATAATAGATCGGCAGTATTTCTGGTGCTGCGGGCCGGAAGCTGGTCCCGCGCTGCTCGCCCAGGTGTCCGTTCTGCAACTGGGCGCGTCGGCTTGTTCGTATCGGCCTCTCGCTCCAGTACGTAGAATCGGTGCAACCGAACCGTGGCCACTCCAGAAACCGCGGCTTTCCGATGGGGGGAGTAGTAGCCTGCAACTACGGTCGAGCTATCCTTTCCACAGCCCCGTGAAGAGGAGGCCTGACCGACCAGTCGGACACGTCAGGTTGGACCGGTATCTTGCAGCCCCCCAATGGATGAAGAGAGACTGTCATGCCACGTTTCCTGATCGCCTTGCTTCTGCTTCTGTCAATCGTCCCGAACGTTTCGGCGAAAGATAATTCGCAGGAGCATCCTCTGCTTCCGCTATTACGATTGGCAGAGAAGCGGTTGCACGAGTTGGCGGCAGTCCAGGACTATACCTGTACGGTGATAAAGCGGGAGCGGATTGACGGGCATCTGCAGGAATCGCAGACGATGTTCGTAAAACTCCGGCAGGAGCAGCTCCGCGACGGGCAGGTTGTCGTGCCTTTTTCGGTCTACGTGCGTTATCTGGCTCCGGTTGAGGCGGCAGGGCGGGAGGTCATCTATGTCCAAGGAGCCAACAAGGGGAACATGATTGTGCGTAAAGGGGGGACGCGTTTTGCGCACGTTACGGTGGCGGTCGCCCCCGACAGTCCAGCGGCGTTCCGCGACAATAACCATGCCATCACCGAGGTCGGCTTCCGCAGCATGCTGCTAGAACTGCTACAACTGGGCCGCGAGGACTTGAACCACGGAGAGTGCGAGGTGAACTACTACACCGGGGCCAAGATCAACGGACGGGTGACCACGGTGGCTGAGATTACCCATCCGGTCCGGCAAGAGTACTTCCGGTATCACAAGGCTCAGATTTTCATCGACGACCAGCTTCAACTTCCGGTCCGTTTTGCCGTCTATGATTGGCCTGCTGAGGACGGTGGCTCGTTGCCGCTGATCGAAGAATTCACGGTCGTCGACGTCAAGCTGAATGTGGGCTTGACCGACCAGGACTTTGACTACCGTAACGCGGCCTATCAGTTTACCAAGACGTTCCAGCCGTAGAACGGGGCGGTCATTGCTGGAGCGGAACCAGTTTCACGGTGCGGAACTGGATCTCGCCACCTTCTGACTGGAGACCAATCGGACCGGCCACGACGTCGCAACCCGTGGCTTCGTTGACCAACTCACCATTGACTTCCAAGGTCAACTTGTCACCGACCAGGGTGATCACATACTGGTTCCACTGACCGGGCTGTCTCTCGGCATCTTTGCGTTTACCCACGCCAACGAAGCTGCCCAATTCCTTGTGATTCTCAATCTTCCGTAGTCGTTCAGCAGGGCCATTGACCGGGAAACCACGGAAACCCCAGATGTCGCCGGCAGAACCATGTTTCAACTGGGCTTCGACGCAACGGGGCATAAAACCGATGGGCTTGCCGCTGATTCGGAGCAGCACCCCGCTATTGCCGGGTTCCTTTCCCGACGGCCAACGCCATTCGACGGTGAGCTTGAAATCCGTGAAGACATTCTTGGTTACCAAGTAACCAAGCGGTTCTCCCTTGCAGATGAGTACGCCATCCTCAACCCGCCAGACGTCGGTTTGTTTGACGTTGGTGTCGACGAGATGACAGTCCCAACCGTCAAGGTTTCGGCCGTTGAATAGGAGTACGGCTTGATTGCCGTTCTCCTCGGCTGTTGCGGTCGAGCAGGCCAGGGCAAAAGTGACAGCGAGAACCGCACCGCAGGCAACGCGCAACATCCAATCGTCTCCGTTATCAAAAGGTGAAGGATCAGGGAGTTGTTGACAGCCTATCGTAGCGCGAAACGGGGGCTCGCACAAGGGCATGATATCTAACGGGCGTAACGATAGCCCCCGGCACGGGGGTGAGGTCTTAATCCAAGTGCAGAAAGGGGTAGCCGCGCGAGGGTGTGGGAGGTTATCCTGGAAGAGAGGACTCTTGGTGAGTGTGTGAGGAAACAAGCTTGTTGCTTGCCAGGTGAAAATGAACCGAGAGGCCTGTCCCAAGCCAGCCCACCCCACTGTCCCACCTGAAAAGTTGCCAGCCTGACCGTGCCTACTGAGGAACAGAGGCCGTGCAGAGGCCGCGAGGCCTGCGTCGGCCGCATAGGAAGTCCGGAACCTTCCGCGACAGGAGGCCGTCATGAGATCGACGATTGGTCACTCACGCGAGAGAATGACCCACCGCCAACGTTTGCCTGTTCACATAATTTACGCAGATCAGCCCGATCCCGGAGTCCTTCGGGCGGACGGATGGGAACGTCGCCGGAAACGCCGGCGACCCTGGCATCGGCACCCCTTGGTGGTCCTGGTGCTGTGGGCGATGCTTGCCTCGGTTTGCGGGATTATCGTGCATCCCCGGGCGTTTGTCGTGGCCGCGTTGGCGTTGGCGATCGCGGGACTCGGATTGTTGCTCCCCTGGCTCAGTCTCCGCGGCGTGCGGGGAAGCATGGTCTACCCACAGCGTCGGGGGCAAGTGGGCAAAGAGTTCTGTTTGCGGGTACGTCTGCGAAACCGTTGGCTTTGGCCGGTCTATGGCTTGGTAGTGCGGGGCGGCTGGGGCAGCGACGGGACGGCGGAGACTGACGATCTGGCCTCGCTCGTGGTGGCCCAGTTACCCGCTTTCCGGGAAACGGAGATCACTTGGCACCTGACTCCTCGACGGCGTGGAGTCTATCCGTTGTGCGAAGCGAGCGTTGCGTCAGGATTCCCCTTCGGCTTCTATGAGTCGCGGCGTCGCTTGAAGAGCACCGCCCAGATTCTCATCTGGCCCGAGGTGATTCCCTTACCACATCTGGAGGAAGTCACTGGCCGCATGGTCCTGGGGGAAGCGATCGACGGATGGCGTGCGGGGACGGCTGGCGAGCTGAGCGGTTCGCGCCCCTATCAGCGGGGCGAATCGCTGCGTCGGATTCACTGGGCGCAAACGGCCCGACACGACCAATTGATCGTCTGTGAGCGGAGTGATCCGGCGGCTCAGGGGCTCCAGGTTCTGCTGGATACCTCGCGCGACGTGTTCGAGGACCGAGAGGGCCGTGACTGGGAGACGGCCCTCTCGGTCGTGGCGAGTATTGCCGCGGCGTTGGTCGCCGGAGGCGGCCGGGCGTCGGTCGTGCTGGGAATGGGGAAGGTCCACGAGATTGACAACCCGGCGAGTGTGACGCCGGTATTCGACCTTCTGGCCCGTCTTCAACCCAACGAGGAGATTTCGCTGGGCAGTCTGCTGCGTTTGCCGGTATGTCGGGGGCTGGACGGCTCGCCGCAATTGGTGGTGACCACGCCTGTCGGGTATGCCCGTCTGGAGGCCGAGCAACTCAACTGGCCGGGGCGGCGGTTTCTCTTGATCGAAGGCCCTTGCCCAAACCCGCAGCGGACAAAGCGGCCGGGGGTGCGTGTCGTATCGGTCTTTGATCCTGGACACGCGCAACTCCGGAAAGCCTGGGAGGATCTGGCTTATGGTTACTGAATGGAAAGCATTCGACGGGGCACGGTTCTTGATCGTTTTAATGGCGGCGTTGGCCGTATTGGTCACTGCGCAAGCCGCCTCTCCCGCCACAGTCGTGACGGTCAAGCAGGCCGGCCAGCTTCTGCTGCTCGGACTGTTGCCTCTCGTGGCACATCCACCGTTGGCCTGGTGGAGCAGCCGCGGCCATGGGCCATGGTTTGTAGGCCCGCTGCTCGTAGCGGCCATGTTAATGCCCTTGTGGATGCGGTGGCGCGGTATCGCCGGCGCGGAGGGCCCCATTGAGTTGTTGTTGCTGCAGGGGATTCGGAATGTGGCATTTGTTGGGGCGACGTTTTGCGTTTGGCCGACGATTGCCCAGGTCGCTGTGACGAGCAGCGCGATTGTAGTTTTGTTTGCCTTTGTCTTCGTGTCGGGTGTGGGGCTGGTGGTGGGGGTAGCGCTTTACGCCGTTCTTGGTGCGTGGTGGTTGATGTTGCGTGGATGGCCCGGGCAGCGTTGCCTGGCGATTGCCGGACGTCGGACCGGTCTGCCGCGGCGTCCGATCATAACGATTCCTGCCACTCTCGTCGGTGTCGCAGTGCTGGCCGTATTGGCTTACCCATCGGAGTTGAATACCCTGCGTACCATCTTAAGTCGGTGGGGGGGCATTGAGAGCGAATCGAGTAATCCGCACGGTGCCGCCTGGGGAAGTTTCTCCTTTCAACGCACCCTCGAAGAGTTCGCCAATCTCAAGTATGGCGAGACAATGACCCCCGAAGAGAAGACCTCAGGCGTTCCCGGCACAACCGAGCCAAGCGAGAGTCAGGACAGTCGCTGGGCGCAGTGGTGGAATGAGAACCTCGATGCGCGAAAGCTCTTTTCCAGCGTCAACAACAAAGGCTTTTCGCTGATCCGCTCGAAGCAACAGGGAATTCCCCAAGGGCTCGGCGATGTCTTGTTTGAGACGCAACATCCGTTGTTGCGTCATGTTCCCGTGGTCAACTACGACCAGTTCGACGGCACCATGTGGCAGGCGGAAGCCGTTTATGCCCAGCCGCGTGGCACGGCCCAAATCACAAGTCAGGGCGCCTGGATCGCGATCCTGGAACAACTCCAGCTCCCACGCAGTCCGGCGGCGCTTGGCGGCGCTGGGGCAGTGGCCGACAAAACGGCCGGCGAAGCGGCTGCCAGCGACGACCTGATCGAGCAGGCTCGGGCGATGGTGGCCTCGATGACTGCCCATTGGATGGGCGACTACGCAATGCTCGAGCCGAAAATTCGCGAGTTGAACGTCGAGCAGATTCGCCGTCTTCTGGACACGCCCCCCGGGTTCTCCGATGATCCGAATTACCTGCTGACGCCCTATGATCAAGCCGTCAACCCGGAACAGTTGGGCGAGGGACTTCAGGCCGCGCTGGCCGAGGCTCTCAAGGCTTCCAACGGCGATCCGAACGCCGTGTTGGCCAAGCTGATCCAATGGCGCAACGCCCAGCAGCAGACGTTCCTCCCCCCGAAGGTCGGCAAGTTGGTCCGTCAGTGGATTGCGAACAAGAAGCCGGGATGGAGTCAGATCGAGGCTTTGATCGCTGGGCTCCGCCAGCACTGTCAGCACGATCCTGAAGCGGTTCTCCCGCCCGATGTGACCGATCCGACCACGTACTTTTTGCTGAAATCGCGGCGTGGGCCTGACTACCTCTTCGCCTCGACGGCTGCTGTTCTCCTCCGGAGCCTGGGGTACCCAAGCCGAATGGTCGGCGGCTATTACGTTGACCCCGAGCAGCGAAGTTGGTGGTTTGGACGTACGAAGGTACGTACGAACGATGTGCACTACTGGACCCAGGTGCGGCTGGTCGACGGGATGTGGGTGAACCTGGAACCAACGCCCGGCTATGATCTTCCTTCGCCAACCCCAGCGCACCCGAACCACCTCTATGCCAGTCTGACCCTCGCCACCCGCTGGACGCGAGAAAATGTGGCGATTGTGGTTGGGCTGAGTGTCGTGATTGTCGTAGTCAGTGGTATGCGTCGTTGGGTCGGCGGGCTGCTGGCGACTGGGGTTTGGACGATTCGCGTCTATGGATCTCCCGAGCGGAGTGTGCTGGCCACGTGGCGTTTGTTGGAATCGCGTGCGGCACGGGCCGGATGCCCGCGTCCGCAAGGTACGACGCTTGCGGCCTGGTACGTTCCGCTGTTGGCTTTCTCGCCCGCGGCTCAGCGGCGTCTTATCCGATTGGCGCAATGGGCTGACCGGGCCGTCCATGCGCCGGGTGGTTTGGCGACGGACTCATGTTGTTCGGCGAGGGAGATTCGTCAAGTGTGCCGTGAAACCGTGAGACTCTGTCCGACGGGAGCGTTCCGCCGCGCCAAGGCGATTGGCCTCGCACCGTCGGCATTCCCGTCGCAGCCGTGCCGCCGTCTAGAAGAGCCGGCGTTGCGAGCTGCCTGGCCGCTGGGCCAAGCCTGAGGTGGGGCTGCCGGGGCACGGCTGCACCGAGATTTCCCCTAAAACCTACGGAACAGAAGATGACCAGCACTGAGATTGGCAACCCGTTTGCCTCACCCGCCGACATGGACGCGATTCCCGCCCTGCGCCGCACGCTTAATCAGGCCCTGCGTGGCAAAGAGGAGGTGATCGAGTTGGTCCTGGCCGGTCTGTTGGCCCGCGGCCACTTGCTCATCGAAGACCTGCCAGGTCTTGGCAAGACGACACTGGCCCGGACCCTGGCTACGGCCATCGGCGGACGGTTCACCCGGATCCAGTGTACGCCGGACCTGCTCCCCGGCGACATCACGGGATTCAATGTGTTCAACCAGCAGACCCGCAAGTTGGAGTTTCTTCCCGGCCCAGTGTTTGCAGATGTGCTGCTGGCCGACGAGATCAACCGAGCCACGCCGCGCACGCAAAGCGCCTTACTGGAGGCGATGGCCGAGCGCCAAGTGACGGTCGACAACGTGACCTATCCGCTCTCGGACCGGTTCTTCGTCATCGCCACCCAGAATCCGATCGAGCTACACGGCACCTATCCGCTTCCCGAGGCGTTGCTCGACCGATTCATCATGAAACTGCGGATCGGCTACCCGCAACGCGAGCAAGTGGTGGAAATCCTCGAAGCTTCGATCGGACAACGCGACGGGGCCTCGTCGGAGTCGCCTGCACTCATTTCCCACGAGGAACTACTCGCCTTGCAGCAACTGGTCAGCGAGACGGCGGCCAGTCTCCCGGTGCGCAACTATCTGGCGGCCTTGGGGGAGGCGATTCACGAACACCCGCGGGTAACCCTCGGGGTTAGCCCTCGCGGACTGCTGCTTTGGCTGCGACTAGCGCAGGCCTGGGCTCGCCTGCAAGACCGCGACTTCGTGATTCCCGATGACATCCAAGCCGTTGCCCTTCCACTGTTGGAGGTCCGCCTGAACTGTGATACGAGTGATCTGGCTAGCTTGGTGGCAGAGATCCTCGCCTCGGTCCCGGTCCCCACGTATCCGGGCAACTGACAGGAGGGCGTTCGATGCCTTGTCAGCTTTGTGGTCGTATGTGAGCCCATGCAAAGTCAGTGACACCAATCGGATTTCCGGAGACGCCAGATGCTGTACCGAGCCCCATTCGCAACAATTGCCGCCGTCCTTGCCATTGCTCTGACATCAAACATCTCCGTGTGGGCGGTAGAAGCGACCGGTCAACGGGCGGGACCCATCATCGTTCTCAAGCTGGATGATGTCACTTGCAGCGGCGCTCGCGGTAATCAACCGATTTCGCCACGGTGGCAGAGATGCGTTGACTTCATCGAGCAAGAACATCTGAGCGCCTCGCTGGGCATCATCGGATATTCGCTGGAAGGGGATAATCCCGCCTACTTCGATTGGATTAAGAGTCTTGCTCAGAAGGGATTCATCGAGTTTTGGAATCACGGCTATCGGGAGCGGAAAGCCACGGACCCGCAGGGGGAGTTCGAGGGGACATCGCTGGAGGACCAGCGTTTGGCATTGGAAAGGACCCAGCGTCTGGCTCGGGAAAAGCTCGGACTCACGCTTCATGCGTTCGGCCCCCATTGGAGTGGGACAAACGCCACGACGGCTGCCGCGCTCGCTCAAGTCCCAGACCTCACGATCTGGTTCTATGGTCCCGATCCGTCGAATGTGTCGCAGAAGGTTGTTCTGCAGCGCAATCTCAATCTGGAGCAACCAACCTTTGTCCCGGATTTTGCGAAGTTCAAGGCAGGGTATGAGAAGTTTGGACGTCAGAAGCCGTATCTCGCTCTTCAGGGACATCCCAATCAATGGGATGACAAGCGGTTTGGGGAGTTTGTCAAGATCGTCCGGTATCTCCAAGAGCAGGGCTGTTCTTTCATGACGGTCAGCGAATGCGTCAAGGTGTTGCAGCGATAGTCGACAGGGTATGACCAACCGCCCCGGTTTCTTGCGGAGACTGCTTTCAATGCTTCCCGATTCACCTTGCCGATCACGCATATAGTGAAACAGACCGCCGGGCGCTTTGCAAATGGGGGACACCTAGCAAGCGGGGGAAGTAGGCAATGGCAGACAGCCCCCTTTTCATCGGTACCTCTGGTTGGACCTACGACGATTGGGTGGGACCGTTCTATCCGGCCACCGTGAAGGGGCCGGAGCGGCTATCGTTCTATGCGCAACAGTTCAACTCAGTGGAGATCAACGCGACGTTCTACCGGTTTCCGACGCAGGCGATGCTGGACGCCTGGAATCGCCGGCTTCCGGCAGCGTTTCATCTGGTGGTCAAAGGTTCGCGGGGGATTACCCATCTCAAGAAGATCGACCACTGCTGGGACCAGTTGGCGACCTTCTGCCGTCACGTCGGCCAACTGCGTACGTTGCGGGTGATCCTCTGGCAGTTACCCCCGTCGCTGCAGAAGGACATCACCCGTTTGTCGCAATTTCTCGCCGCCTTGCCGGACAACGTGCGTCATGCGGTGGAGTTTCGCCATGCCAGCTGGTGGGACGACGAGGTGGCGGATTTGCTGACCCGGCACAAGGCCGCCTTTGTGGCTGTCAGTCATCCGACGCTTCCCGAGACGATCTATCCGACGACCGACTTCCTTTACCTGCGGTTTCACGGTCTGGCCCGGCAACTCTACCACTATGATTATTCGGATCAGGAACTGGAGCGTTGGGCCACACGCGTTGAATCGCATCTGCCAGGCCGCACGCTCTACGCCTTTTTCAACAACGACTACCACGCCAACGCGCCACGCAATGCCGTTACCTTCCAACGATTGCTGGCGCCATAAGACGCCCCGCAAGATCGCGCTGGAATCGTTTTCCAGAAGGAGGCCACTCGGTTTGGCTAAAGGATTATCCGATGTGAAGGCCTTCCAAACTACCGATCAACAGACTAAGGAATCAAGGTGTATACTTAGGTCCTTGCCTCGCGAGCGATTTGGCCTTCGGCAAAGTTCCCGGCTCCAGGCGGCTGGGATAGCTTTCTTTCCTTCAAGCCCAAGGATGGCCTTTCATGATTATCGCGACCCATCACGAGGGAGACCTCATTCATCTGGATCCCACGTTGGATATGGTCGTTCTTGGGGTCAGTCGTGGCAAGGTGAAATTCGGGTTTGCCCAGCCGCAACCGCCGTCATCGATTTATCCTGCGAGTACGTCAGAACAAACAGCGCCGGAAAGCCGTACGGCGACGATCGCTTTGGTGGTGGGCCGATCGGATCGTCACGCCGCGACCGAATATGTTTCCTGCACGCTCCACAATGGGATCCTCACGGTTCAGGGGCACGCATCGAGCTATTATCTGTCACAACCCGGCCGGCCCCCGATGCTCGTTGTGACTTGCGAGGCCAATCAGCGGATTCGGATCAATGATGCGATCGACGTTGTTGTCCTCCGCATTCAGGACAGCCAAGACACATGTGGTCTGGCCTGTCGCGATCCGATTTGTCACACGGCTTGGCGTTTCGCAGAACGGCTGCGTCGCGTGCCGGCAAAACCGTTCGACGGTCTACCGCCGCAAGCGGCGTTTTCGCTCTGAGCTCATTTCTTCGCGCCGAGGTTCATCGGATCCAGGCTTGGCATGTCGGCCCTCATCGTTTGCCGGTTTACGCCCAGGAACGACCCAAAACGCCGCCGAAGGGGGACGGGAGGCCTCGTGGGGTTCTCCGGTTTTTTCGTCAACGGTCTGGGAAAATCGTTGGGGAAAGGATCCTCCCGGGGGGACTGTTGGACCTTCGCTGGTCTCCGTGGGGGAATGGAATATAGGGTAACTTGTCAAGGAACAAAGTGGCAACGCGTGGAGCGGCCATGTTTCACCTTAGCGGATCGGCTGGCCCAATTTCAAGCCAAAACTTCTTGGGGAGCACGAAGACCCGAGAGCACGAAACAAGGGCTTTGGGCAAAATGCGGCAACCACGATCGTGGGAGATTTTATGATCCCGTTCCTTTCGGGCCTTGCCTTGGGTCTTGCAGTTGGTGATCCAGCCGGCGGGTTCGAGTTGGCATCGCCGGAACGAACGGCAACGATTGTGGCTGGCCGGGCGGAAGAGTTGACCAGGTAAGTCCTGGCCGGGGTGGAGGGTAATGTCGAATGTCGAAAGATCAAATGACGAAGGAATGACGAAAGGACAAAGCTCGAAGGGAATAGCGCCGTGCGACCTTTGGTCATTCGTGCTTCGTCATTCGTTCGTCATTTGACTTTCGACATTGGGCCTTCCCGATCGTGTTCGTCCAAATCCATCAGGGTTTGCCGTTGAAGAGCGGGGCCAATTCGAGCCGTTTCATGGGCATGGCCGAGGAAGGGAGGGAGCCGAAGGCGAGGTGCAAGACCAACGGGGCCGGTTCGAAGACCATCGTGTGCATCGTCAACCGACCCATGTTCACCTCATCCAGCTTCATGGCCACGTCGTCGAGGCTGACTTTCAGCAGCTCCTTGGCTTGCATGAGCGTGTGGTACCGGAACGACAAGGTGAAGACAGCCAACTCCTTGCAGCAGAAATGATTGGCACAGGCACAGACGCCCTCTTCGCCGCGTCGCAGGACGACCGTCTTGGGGGTGAACTCGAGCACGGCTCCTCCCTGGCGATCGCAGACGGCCAAGTTCAACCGCGTCGTGCGTCGAATCGAGCGGAGCAGTCTCTCGGCCTCCTCCACCGTGGTGCATTCTTCGAGGATTCGGCGGAAGGCCAAGAGATAGGGTACCCCCTCGGAGTCAAATACGGGGGATCGATCGCGTGCAAAGAAGACCTCGTGAACGGCTACAGCCAGACCAGCATCGTTCATGCCTGACAGACAGCCGAACAACCCCGGGAAGGTCACTGAGACAAAGGCGTGTTTGTGCTTGGGACGATAGACCACCACCAACGTGTATCGGTGCAACTTGCCGAGGGTAAAATAGTCGAGATTGCGGCCAAACAAGGGGCCGCCGGTGGCGCTGCGTACCGGGTCGATCAAAAGCGAGGAGCAACTCACGTCACCCCGGTAACTGTCGACCATCGTGTTGACGCCCATCAGCACCTCGGGGGGCAGATGCGATCGTCGGGCGTAAGCCTCCAACTCGCTCAAGTGCTCCCGGGGAAACTGGGCACGCATCGACTGTCCAAGTTCGATTAGCTTGGGCCACTCATCTTGCCGACCGACCAGTGCCAGGAGTTCCTTGGGATAGTCGATGAGAAACTTGGCGGCGGGCGTAGTGAAGGCGGCCGCCTGTTCACCCATTTCCTCAGGCGTACCTTCCAGACGCAGCACGGGCAGGTCGTTGATGTACTTCCGTTCCGCCTGCTTGTATGTCCCTTCTGCGTAGCGGAACGTATCGTCGCCGAAGACCGCCGCGGGGCTCAGAAGCCAACCAAGTACAAGACCGCATTGCCAGACGACCGGGGGAACGGCGGTGAACCTGCTCAAGATATCCTGCTCCTGCTTGGGGATTGGCCCCATGGGGGCCCGACAACGGGTCTCCGTGCGGACTATCCTACCGGCGCGTGCCATGTGGGGCAAGCTGCCGCACTGGGGGGTTATTGATGGCCCCGGGCCCCGAGGGGAAGAGGGAATTGCCGGATCCCGTCATGGGGCCGGGGGGGCAGAACGCCGCGACAGAGTGGCGGGGAATTGCAACACGGCCGTCACGGGATGGTGGTCGGAGGGATAGCGTCCGTTGTGATGGTCGCAGACGATCTGTGCATCGAGCACTTTCACGTCCGGCGAGGCAAACACGTAGTCGATCTTTCGGCCCGACTTGTTGAGCCAGAACCCCTGGAAGGTGCTCACCTGTTTCGCCTCGGGCTGGAAGACGCGAAAGGTATCGATCAATTGGATGGTCGAATGGGGTAGTTCCCCCTTGAGATGGCGAACGGCGTGACTTGTCTCGCGGGCATTGAAATCGCCGGTGACGATCACCGGATCGGGCGTCTTGCGTGCGCAGATTCGCTGGGCCAAGAGGGCCGCACTGCGTCGTCGGGCAATTTCGGAGAGATGACAGAAGTGGGTATTATAGACGTAAATGCCTTGCCCGGTCGCCTTGTCGAGAAAACGTCCCCAAGTGACGATGCGCGGCACGGGATTCCACCAGCTCTTCGAGCCCGGAACCTCGGGGGTGTCCGACAGCCAGAACGTCCCCTGCTCGTTGGCATCCACCAGCCAACGATCGTGGCGGTAGTAGAGCGGCGTCGCCTCGCCGTCGTTTGCCTTGGCGTTGCGTGAGCGGACCAGATGGCGGTAGCGTGGGAGAGCCCGGGTCAAGTCGGCCACTTGATCAGGCCAAGCCTCTTGGATTCCCAGGAAATCGCCGTCAAAGCGGTGGATCACCTGACAGACTTGCTCGCGGCGGCTGTTCCAGTCCTTGGAGAGCCCCAGCCCTTTGCTCAGGCGGATATTGAACGACATGGCTTTCACACAAAGCTCTTGTCCGGGCGTCACCTCTTGGGTGGCAGTCCCGACGAGTCCCGCCACGATGACCCCCGAGAGAGAACGTTTTCGCAACTCCACAGACGGTTTTCTTCCTTGCACAAAAAAGCCTCTTGAACCACGCGATGCTCCGCGCTGCCTGCGATGGGTTTTGATGAACAACACCTTTCGGGACGCCCTCCGTGGCGTTTCGAGTGATGGAGACGACGGAACGTTCCAGAGGACGCTCCCGGCAGAGGCCGTTTCGGGTTTTGTTCGTCTGTCGCCTCAACAGGCCGCGACGGGCCGTCTGAAGCGAGCGTTCTTCTACCATATCCGGTTCGGACTTTGCGAACAAGCGCGGTTGCGACCGGCCGCTCAGGGCCGCTGTGACACGTCGCCGATGGTCTTGATCACCGCTTCACGATAGCCGGCCACCAGCTCGAAGGCTTCGCGCGAGTTGGTCATGGGGAAGCGATGAGTCGAGAGGGGCGGACGTTGATCTGCTGTGCTAGCAACCGAATGGCGGGTCCAGACACCCTTTTTGACAGCACACGCTCTTGACCGTCAGCTCCTTAACCCGCATTGCCGTGATGCTTCCAGGCGGTAGTCCAGTAGATCGGTGACATCGATGGAGCAGGTGGGGGGACCGCCTTGGCACAGGCGACTACGTTCAGACCAATCGGTCCGGCCCCGGGCACGGTGCCTCGGGCGGCTGGATCCACGTCGCTGCCTCGGACGGCATCAAGGCCAACGGAAAGCGGTTCCAGCAAGGTCCCCTCGTCCAGGGAAAGCGCCCCCGGCAGCTTCAGGCAGTCTTCGGCCGGCATCACTCGGTCACCGGGATCGGGGGGCCCAGTGGTTCGCAGATCGGATTCGAAAGGGGGGCCTTTTCGAGAGCTTCACGCTCGGTCGTGTTGCTCCGCTTCCGGTGGAGTAGCGTGCCGAGGTCGTCGAAGAAGGAGTAGACGACGGGGACGGCCAACAAGGTCAATAGGAGCGACAAGGTCTGCCCACCGACGACCAGTACGGCGATCGAACGGCGTTCTTCAGCGCCCGGGCCGGCGCCGATCAACAGGGGCAACATGCCGGCCACAAAGGAGATGGTGGTCATCAGGATGGGACGCAGCCGGTCGCGGTTGGCCTGGAGAATTGCAGAGAGCCGGTCCATCCCTTCGGCGCGAAGTTGGTTCGTGTGGTCGACCTGGAGAATCGCGTTCTTCTTGACCACCCCGAAGAGGACGAGGATTCCCAGGGCCGAATAGAGATTGAGCGTTTCACCGCCGAGCCAGAGGCTCAACAGTCCAAAGGGGACGGCCAAGGGGAGCGAAATGAGGATAGTCAGGGGATGAACGACGTGCTCGAACTGGGCCGCCAACAGCAGGTACATGAAGATGAATGCCAGCACGAAGGTCCAGCGGAAGTCGCGGAGCGTGCGTTGGCGTTCCCGGCCCTGCCCGATGACCCGGGTACTGTAACTCGATGGCATCCCGAGTTCATCGGCGGCCTGCTGGAGGGCCTCGATGCGATCAGCCAAGGCAAAGCCGGGGGCGATGTTTGCGCGTACGGCGGACATGCGTTGTCGATCGAGGCGGTCGATCCGGGCGGGGCTCTCACCGAAGCGAAGGTCGACGAGGTTGTCCAATCGCGTGAGCGCGGACGGCGACGCCTGTCCTCCGGAGGCCGAGGGACGCGTGCGAACGTAGAGTTGACTGATCGCCTCGGGGCTTGCCCGATCGAGGCCCACGAGGCGGAGTTCAACGTCGTAGGCATCGTCCAGCTTTGGATCCCGATAGCGGGAAACGCGATCGTCGCCTCCCACGGCGACGCGCAGGGTTTGGGCAATCTCTTGAACGTCGACGCCAAGCGTGGCCGCGCGTTCGCGATCAATGTCGACGAGCAACTGCGGCTTGTCCATCTTCAAGGTGGTGAAGGAGTCGACGATTCCGGGGATTGCCTGGGCCTTTTTGCGCAACTGGGTGCTGTAGGCGGAGAGTTGTTCCAGGTCGGGGCCGACGATACAGAAGTCGATATCGACGGGGGCCCCTTGGCGCAGAGCGGTCTGGTTGCGCACGCCGATTTCCAGGTCGTCGAACTTGGCCAACCGCCGGCGGATTTCTTGCATCTTCTCCCGTTGGGTGAAGTTGCCGCGGAAGGCGGCCATCGGTTGCCCGGCAAGCGTTTCTCGCCATAGTCGTCCAAGGGAGAATAACCGCTCTTCGATATCTTTCAGACGCACATATATCTGTGCCGCATTCACCCGGGGCAAGCCGCCGGTACCGACCGTGGTCAGCAAGGTGGTCACGCCGTCGACCTGACGGATTTCCGCTTCAATCGCCTGCATCGTGGCATCCATCGTGCGGATGGTCGCTCCTTCCGGCGCCGTGACGCTGACCTCGAATTCGGACTCATCGACATTCGTGGGGATGTAGTCCTGTTTGACGAGCTTGTAGAGCGGATAGTTGGCGGCCACGACGGCCAAGCCAATTGCCAGGACGCCCCAGCGATAACGCATGGACCAGCGGAGCAAGACCATGTAGCCGGCTTCGATCCAATGATAGAATCCACGCCGGGAATCAGGGGCCTTCCCGGTTGTCGCCACCGGACGCAGCAGCCGGGAACACATCATTGGCGTGAGCGAGAAACTCACCACCAGCGACACGAGCACGGCCACGGCCGACGTCACGCCGAACTGAAAGAGCATCCGCCCAGTCACACTCGACAGGAACGAGACGGGCAAGAAGACGATCACCAGCGAGAAGGTGGTGACCATCACGGCCAAGCCGATTTCCTTGGTGCCGGCGACGGCCGCCTGCATCGGCGGCATTCCTTTTTCTTCGATGCAATGGAAGACATTTTCCAGGACCACGATTGCATCGTCGATCACGACGCCAACCATCAGCGCCAAGGCGAGCATCGTCACATTGTTGAGGGTGAAATCCATTGCGCGCATCACGGCAAACGTGGCAATGATCGAAGCGGGAATGGCCACCGCGGCGATCAAGGTCGAGCGCCAGGATCGCATGAACAGGAGTACGACGATTGTGGCCAGGAGGCTTCCAACGACCAGGTGTTTCTGCACTTCGTGCATGGCGGCGTGGATATAGCGTGACTGGTCCTGGATGATATCCACGGAAACGTCGGCGGGCAAGAGGTCGCGACTCCGCGCGAGCCGCTCCTTGACGGCTTCGATCACCTGGACGGTGTTTTCGCCCGACTGGCGTTGGACCTGCACGACGACGGCCGGAATCCCGTTGAGCCGGGCCATGGTGCGCACCTCCTTGCTGGTGTCGACGACTTCGCCCAGATCGCGGATGCGGATCGGCATGCCGTTGACGGTGGTCACGACCATGTCGAGGAAATCGCGGGGGAGGGGGAACCGTCCCAAGGTCCGCAGGTCGAGTTCGCGGAAGCCGGCATCGACCCGCCCGCCCGGCAGATCGGCATTCTGACGGACCAGTGCCTCGCGCACTTGAGCGATCGAGAGCCCGTAGGCGGCCAGGCGTCGGGCTTCGATGTTCACCTGCACGGCGCGCTCGGCCGCACCGGCGATGGAGACTTTGCCCACGCCGGGGGCCGACTCGACGACGTCTTTGACGTAGCGGTCGGCCAACACGTAGAGTTCGCGGCGGTCGCGTTGTCCGGCGAGGGCGAGTGTCAAGATCGGGGAGGCGTCGACATCCTGCTTGCGAACCACGGGGGGATCGACGTCGAGCGGGAGTCGATTAAGGACGCCGTTGACCGAGTCACGCACATCCTGAATCGCCGCATCGATGTCACGATTGACGTTGAACGTCAGGATCAGGATCGAATAGCCTTCACGCGAGATGGAACGCAGTTCATCGATGCCGGCCACAGTGGCCACGGCGTCTTCGAGAACCTGCGAGACCTCGGATTCGACCTCCTCGGCCGCTGCACCTCGATAGGTTGTCGAGACATAGACCGTCGGCAGATCCATTTTGGGAAAGCGGTCCACGCCCAACTGCAAATAGGAGGTCAGGCCGGCCACGACGAGGGCCAGGATCAACATGACCGCGAACACCGGTCGTCGGATACAGATTTCAGCCAGCCACTGCACGGTACGCGACTCCGAGGAAGACAGACTCTATCGAACGACATTCCCCGAGGGTTGTTCTTCGGCCACGACTGGCCCGGCTTGGCCCTCGTCGAACGTGGCGGCCACCCAATCGCCCGCTTCGAGCCCGGCAAGAATCTCAACCCACTGCTCGGTGCGCCGGCCGGTCGTCACGACCTGCGGGGCGGCCTTGGCGTCGCGCACCAGCCAGACCTTCTCCACGCCGGCAAACTCATTGACGGCCGTAACAGGCACCGCCAGGGTGCGGGCGTGCGGATCAACGAGAATCTCGCCTTCGGCGAACAAGCCCACCTGCAAGCTCCTGTCAGAATTGGGCACGTCGACCTCCACGGCCAACGAGCGATTGGACATGTCCAGGGCGGGACTGATCCGCGTCACGCGGCCTTGCAGCCGATCCGACCGGCCCTCAAGCTTGATGCTCACCTCCTGCCCCAAACGAACCGCCACCGCTTCGCGTTCCGGTACGCCCGCATGGAAACGCAGCGGATTCGTCCGCACCAGCGAAACGATTGGTTTGCCCACCTCCAGGTAAGTGCCGGGAGCAACGTGCCGTTGCTCAACAACACCATCAAAGGGGGCCAGAGTGTTGGCGTCTTCCCGGTTTTGGCGGGCCAGGGCCAACTGCACACGGCGAACGCCAATGAGGGCCAGTTGTTGTTCAACGTCATTGAGGGCGGAATGCAGTCGGGCTTCGGCCACCTCGAACTGGGCCTCGCGTTCCTGGAGTGTCTCCTGAGAAACCGCCCCTTGCTCGGTCAAGGAAAGGGCCCGGGCGAGGTTGGCTTTGGCCTCGTTGCGCAAGGCCGCTTCCTGGACCACGGCCGGCACTTTCTGGCGATCGAGTTTCTGCTCGTCGTCTCCAGGATTCAGGCCGAGCGTCGCTCGGACTTGCGCCAATTGGGCTTCGGCCTGTTTGATCTTGAGGTCAAGATCCTCGGTATCCATGACGATGAGCGGATCACCTTGGCGCACGACAGAGCCCAGGTCAACATTGACGGTTTTCACCCGGCCTGCGACCTTGGCCCCCACCACCGCATGTTCGTCGGCCAAGAGACTCCCTTGCACGCGCACGACCTGCGGCCAATTGCGCATCGTGACCTGGATCACTTGGAGATGGACGGCCTTGCTTGGAGCCGCTTCGGCCGGCTTGGCTTCCTGGGCGTCCGTCTGACGGCAGCCCGGGACCAGCGCCAGAAGCGACAGTAGCCCTAAGGGCAGGAGCAAGCGACTGACGCACGAGAAACACAACAGCTGGGATCGCATCATCGTAGCGCCACCAATCAAGTGGAGCGACCAAAACGGGTCGAGGGCAAGTTGAGGCAGGAAAATGGGGGAAGGCTTTGCGCAACCAACACTCAGTCTACCACTCTACTCTAATCGCCTCCCCGCTTGTTGTCTACTTGTCTGAACGCGAGGGAGGGGGCTTTCTCTGCCGGAGAGGGGGGGCCTCAGGCCTCTTCGTTCCACGGGCGTCGGAGCCGATCGCGGCTGTGTGCAAGGAAGTGGGGATCAGGAGAAAAGCCCCCCAGGACAATCGTGCCATCGTAGCCTACGGCTTTCAACTCTCGCAGGTGGCGTGGGTGTCGACCGTGCCGGTGCCCAAAGGAAGGCGGAGTTGAATTCACCCGGGGACGTTTTCGACCATGAGCCCCGCGTCAATCTGGCGTGCATCGTCTCACAACGCTTGGATGCTTTGGAGATTGCGTTGGACGAAGAATTCCCGTTCGTGCTTGGGAGAGTGGTGGTCGAGATGGAAGTTGACCCATTCTGCCCCAACTGAACAAAGGCGTCGAGACATCGTCGCTAGACTTCCTCGGTTTTCCGGCCGAACCAATCGCGGGTGTCTAAAAAGGCGTATGCGGCAACGGTGCGGCAGTCGGGACCTGGCAGTCTGAATTCCGGCTGAATTCCAGATACCATGAAAGATCCGGGGTTTCCAAGAAAAGTTGGAATGCATCCGATTTCAACGGGGAGAAGTCAAACGGCTACCGGGAAAACGCCTTGGTCAGCGTGGTCAGTAGCTCGGTGAGGATCTCGAGGGTGTCGGGCGGGGGTAAGGGGAGTTTGAGGTAGGGGCGGCCGGAGGAGTCGTCGCGGGCAACCAACGCGGCAGGGAGACCTGGACGGGACGCCTCGGCGCCGGTGGTCAACAGGCGGGTGAGATTGCTTAAGAACGAAGCGCCAGTGGCCAGCACGGCGTTCCAGGCGTTTTCTTGTTCTTGGAGGCGAGCCGCCGCACGTCGGCGTTTCGGCGCGCTCGGCTGGGCCGCTGGCGTTGGAGCGGGCAACGCGGGTGGGGCGGGGATCGCGTTGGTCGCTCTTTCGACCGACTCCATGAATTGCTTGAGCCGCGTGCCGCCAAGGAAAACTTCGTCCGCGCCGCTGTCCAAGATGCCGGCAAACATCGCCATCTTGAAGTTCAACAGGCTAAGCATCCCTTCCTCGATCGTGCCTTGCGAGATGAGATGTACCACGCGGACGGGGCGGTGTTGCCCGAGGCGGTGAACGCGGCCGATGCGCTGTTCCAGGACGGCGGGGTTCCAGGGGAGATCGAGATTGACCACGGCCTGGGCATGTTGGAGATTGAGCCCCACGCCGCCGGCGTCGGTCGACAGGAACAGCCGGCAGTCGGCGTCTTCCCGAAACTGCCGAATCAGGTGCTTGCGTTGCGGTCCAGGCACGCCGCCATGGAAGAAGACGTATCCCCACTTCTTCCGCTTCAGCCGGGCGGTGACCAGTTCGTGCATGCGCACCCATTGGCTGAAGACCACGACCTTGGCGTCCCGTTCGAGCATCTCGCCCAACAGTTCGATCAGTTCGTCGGCTTTCACGCCATAGTCGGTCTGCTTGTCGAGCAGATACGTGCTGTCGCACGACATCCGCATGTTTTGCAGGGCGATCATCAGCCGGCGCTGGTCGGCCTCGGACAGAAACCCGAAGCGGCGCCACTTGGCCACGATCTGGGCGACAATCTCACGGTTCTCTTCATGATGCCGCTTCTGCTGTTCAGTCATCGGCACGAACAGCCGCTTTTCGAGCCGCTCGGGGAGTTCGGGCAAGACTTCGCTCTTGGTGCGCCGCACGAGGATCGGGGCGAGTGTTTCGGTAATCTTTGAGAGGTTCCGGTAGCCGACAACCCTGCCCGTCTCGTCGACATGCTGGTGCTCATCGAGGAAGCGAAACATCGGCCCCAAGCGGAAACGGTCGACGAACTCCACGATCGAATGCAGCTCTTCGAGACGGTTTTCCAGGGGCGTGCCGGTGAGCACCAAAGCGTATTCGGGAGCCAGACGCTTAACGCTCTGGGCCGTGCGGGTCTTCCAGTTCTTGATCCGCTGGGCCTCGTCAAGGATAACCAGCTCAGGCCGCCACTGGCCGATCAGGTCCAGGTCGCGATGAACCACCTCGTAGTTAGTGATTTTGTAGAACGACTCGGCCGCATAGCCTTGGGCCCTGCGAGTGGAAAGCCCCTCGATGACGTGCGTCGTACGGTCGGTGAACTTGGCGATTTCCTGTTGCCACTGGTGTTTGAGCGAGGTGGGGGCGACGATCAAGACCCGTTCCAGGCCCATGGTTCGGGCAAGGATCTCCACGGCGGCAATCGCCTGGATCGTCTTGCCCAAGCCCATCTCGTCGGCGATTAGGCAACGGCCGGCCTTGGCGGCAAACAATGCCCCGGTCCGCTGATAGGGATAGAGAGGCACCTTCAAAAGCTTTTTGAACGCGGCACTCCCGATTCCACGTGGAAAGGCTTCGTCAATCCGCTGGCTGCGCAACTGGCGATCGCGAAGTTGGGCGACGAAGTCCAAGGTATCTTCATAGCAGCGAACTTCATGCCCGCTGGCGTGGGCATGCTTCAAAAATGTGTCGAACTGATGCTCGGCTCCCGGCTGGAGCCGGCCGGCAGTGTCAAAATACTTCCGGGCTTCGCGTTTGAGGCCCGCGGGACACTCCGTGCCGGGATGGAAGACCACTTCGCGCCGGGCACCGTATTGGAGGTAGATCTCCGAATAGGCCGACTGAAACCCGCGAGCAAAAGCCGCCTTGGCGCCGGGCTTGCGCCGCAGACGCGACAGGGTGAACTCGATGTGCTTGCAGGTGCCCAGGGTGTTGACGGCGAAGTCGGGACAGGAACAGAAGTTGTTACCTGGGTTCTCACCACGAATTGCCACGCGATAGGTCCGCTTGGTTTGCGGATTGGTCACCTCAAACTCCGAAAAGACTGGCTCTGGCCCGACGTTTTTGAGCCGGAAGTTCTGCTGTCGGCCAAACTCCCTGCGCAGTGCAATCTGCCACGCCTCCAATGACATCCCTTCCGGCTTGCGAAGCCGTGATAGCGTCTGTGGGTGAAGTTTACCCTTGCGGCGTCGGGCGGGCTTGCGGCGTGCTTCGGAGGGCTTGGACTGCTTTGCTGGCAATACGACGGTTTTCGGCGACAGCATGGGAATTCTTTCCAACCTAGTGGTCTCAGGATGTCGTGCGGCTGATGCGGGTAGTATAAAGGTAAGCAGTGCCCCTGCTTTTCGCAAACCCCCGAACAAGTGCCGGAGTTGAACGGGTTGGGTGGTATGCTGTCACGGAACGCCACCGAGGGCGTTCCCTACCGCTCATCTTGGCTTGCTCGTTCCAGCCGGATGAGCGACGTTTCGATCATCTCGGCCTGAGCTGCGTCGAGCGCGAGGCCGCCAAATCGCACGCGATAGAAGGCGTCGGCGATCTGCGCGGGGAGGGGAGCGAGCTCGGCAAGACGGCTTGTCGCGGCCAGCGCGACCCCGGCCTCGTAGGCAAACTCTCGCTGGGTCTGCTCGGGGGCCCGGTTCAAGCCATGGCGTGCAAGAACGGCTTCCAATCGGCGATAGAACTCGACCTTCGAACGCTGGCTTTGCTTGGTTCGGTCGGTTTGTCCGGTCAGACGCCCGAAAAGTCGCCGCGGAGCCAAGCCAAGCCAGCGGTATGCGACAAGCAACAGGCCCGCGGCAATCACGAGCGCGACCGGGAGCCACCAGAGGCCCAGCCGCGTTGCCTTGCTGCGGAACCACTGGACGGTACCTGCCAACATGTTGCGCCACCAGGCCGGATCGGTCAGGCGCTTGACGGTTCGCTCGACTGCTTCGACCGTTGGATGGTAAATCGCTTCGCGTTGCCGAGGGCTGTCCATCGCCACGACGTAGGTGTCCCACAAGTGCTCGATCCAGGACACATAGCGGTCCATCTTCTTGGTGAGCGAATGACCGGCAGTGGTCGGCTCGCTGTCACCGCCGGGCGTGGGGTCCAGCCGGAGCCAGGCACCGTCGGCCCATGCCCAATGACGTTCCCCGCGGATCAATTCGGACGGCAAGTGACGAGGGTCGAGATAGACTTCGACCCAGGTGTGGGCGTGCAATTGACGCACCTGAAAGAAGCCGCCCAACGGGTTCCACTCGTCAGTCTTGTAGCCGGCGACCAGCCGGGCGGGAATCTTTTGGCTGCGGAGCATCAAGACCAAGGCCGTGGCAAAGTACTCGCAATGGCCCTGCGGGTGCTTGGTGATAAAATCCTCGATCGGATCGAGCGCCCGGTCGCGTGGTTGCCCTTGAAGGCTGTATTTGAAGCGGCCGGAGGCGGCGAACATCCGTTCCAAATGCCGCGCCCGTTGAAGCCGGTCATCGGGGGCGAAGTCGGTCTGCTGGAGCCACTCGTCGGCTAGCGCGATCAGCCCGGGAAGGGTTTCCGGAGGCGGTAGGTTCAACAGAGCATTGCGACGAAGCCGCCCTTCACTGGGCGTCAGGTTGGCTTGTTCGCCGTGGACAAAGGCTGTCGTGTCCAGTTCGAAAGTGAACTGCCGACCGACATACTCGGCCGCTCGAACCAGCCGCTGCCGCTGCACGTCAACCAAGAGCCGCCGATCGGGCTCTTGGGTTGCGGCCACAAACGGCCAGACGCAAAACACCTCCGGGCGGTCCATCGGCTCGATTGTGATCACCTGACGCACCGCCGTTTCGCTCGGCAGGAGCATATTGCGTTCAAGCGGGCTATACCGCTCGCCACCTGGGTGCGAATAGGACTGCCACTCGCCGCGTGTGTAATCGGTCATCACCGCGCCGCGCAGGTAAAGCTCGCCATGGACCTGGTAGGGCTTGCGTGCGTCGTCGAGGAAATGGATTCGCAGCACTTCCTGGCGGTTTTCGATCGCCCGACCGAGTTCTCCGAGCTTGACCCGATCGGAAAAGCCGACTGAACGGATCAGCGATCGGCTCGGACCGCGCCAGGCCGAGTTGCCCAGGCGCGGCATGATGAAGAAGAAGACCACGGCAATCGCCAACGTGCCAACGACGATCTTGCCGAGCCGGCCCCACAATTCCCGGCTGAGCACGGCGCGGCCCAAGAGGCCGGCGGCTGAACAGGTAAACACCGGCGTTTGATCGATCAGCGGCCAGCGGCGTGGTGTGTTGGGCGTCGACGGCCCATCGGCCTGCCGAGCGTAGCGACTTCGCTCGCGGTGGAGGAATAGCAGCATCATGGCCGAGAGGCCTGCCGCCAGATACACGGCCAACAGCACGCCGAACAAGGCCCCCTGGTTGAACGCCGCCGCAATGACCACCTGCAACAAGCTCAGCGCGATCAACTGGCAGTAGGTGCGAAATCGCTTCTCCTGGAATAGCAGAATCACCTGCAAGTAGATCAGCAGGTTGGCAATGGCGAAGATTTGCACTGAGCTGCGCAGACTGACCAATTCCCAGAGAGCTAAGAGCACGGCCACCAACGCGGCTAGGTTGGTCACCGGCCGGTTGAGCCGGAACCAACCGGCCACGTCGGTGATCCACACCGAGCCCAAGGCCACTAGCAGAATCGCCAACGGCAGCACCGCACTCCGCTCCCCCATGCCCAAGAGTAGGTTCGCCAGCGCGGCCAACGTCGCCGTGTTGATCTGCAATAGTCGTTCAATGTACACCGAGGTTAACTCCGGGACTCTTGAATGACGAAGAGTTCTTCCAACTGGTCGCTACTTACGTCGACTAGCCGGATTCGCCGGGCCAGCAACCGGCGATGGGCATCGCGATGAAGGGCTGTGAACCGGACGTCGTCCAGGTCTACCGGCCGGGTGCTAACCAACACGATGTCGTTTCCTGTGTCGAGTGTGGCGAGGGTTCGTTCCAACAGATCCGGCAGCCGGTCTTCTGCCGAGGCGGCAGCTAGGGCCAGCGTTTCCATGGCGTCATCCAACAGGACCATCGAGGCCGGCCCTGCCAGGCAGACTGTCTCTTCGGCCGTGACACCTAAGAGCAGGTCGTTCCCACCTTTGCGGCACAGATCGGTAATCACCGTAGCGGCAAAGCTGACGGCCAACTCCACGTTTTCCAGGTCTTCAGCCGCAGGCTGGGCCGGCTGCCAGAGGTCCAACAGAAGGGCCACGTCGCGGGTGCGATGTTGCTCGAACTGACGCACGACCAGCTCTCCGCGCCGGGCGGAACTGCGCCAATGGATCGCGCGGCGGCTGTCGCCCTGACGCCACTGGCGCACGCCGTAGAAGTCGCCCGCGATGCGGCTTTCGCGTCGTTCCCGGCGGCTGGTCCCTTCGAACGACTCGTGATGCCGTGTGGTCCAGGCCTGCGTCAGACGCCCCAGACGCGGATAGACCAGCAGCGTATCGTGCTGCTCGATTACGATCGTGCGGCGGATCAGCCCGAAGGGGAAACGTGTGGACACCTCAAGCGGTCCCAGACGATAACGTCCTCGCTCGACCAACCGGCCGCGATAGACGCGGCTTTGCTCTTGCCCGGCCGGAATGTAGCCGAACAGCGCCGCGGGACGAAGTGGCGGCGTGTCCTCTTTGCCTTCGCGCTGGATCTGATCCTCGACGACCACGGCCCAGCTTCCCAATCGCTTGCGCGTGTTTTCCAGTTCCAGGTTCACCACCAGCAGGTCCCCGGCGCAGAGTCCTCGCGGCATTCTGCGACGCACCTGCACGCCGCGAAGCGTGGCCACCGCCAACCGCCAACTAAACAGCACCGGCCCGACGAGCATTCCTGCAAGAATCAACAGCAGATTCACCTGCCGCAACATGGCTGCCGCGAAGACAAACGCCAACGCCCCGAGATAGTACCCCCCTTCCCGACAAAGCGTCGTCCGAGCAAGCTTCCGTTCTTCCGAACCGCGAAGCCGCCAGCGGTGAAACCAACTGTTGTTCAGATTCTCGTCAGCCGCGGGTCGGATCATTGGATTCACTACGGTCGGGGCATACGGCGGGCCAACAATCGGTCACGCAGCCCAGGGGGATTCGCTTGGGCCTCATTCTCGCGACGCACGGTTTCCGACTGCCGCCGGCGTTGCTCAAGATAGCCCTCCATCTCCGACTGCCGATGGAGATAGAAGCTGGACACCGCATAGACGTCAGGCAGGGGGACCGACGGATACTGCTGGACGTTCTCCTCAGGGGACGCTCCCTGGTTGAAGGCGGTAACAAGCGTGTCGAGGGGGACCCGCGTGCCACTGACATGGATCACACCATGTTGAGCCGGCTCCAATGGAATCGGTTCTGCACGAATGACGAGTGACATGATGGAGATCCCTGGGTTCAGGTGACTAGCACTATTTTACCCGCCGTTACTCCGGCACGGAAATTTCCTCGATCAGCCGGGCGATCAGGGCTTCGATCGCCGCGCGTTGGCCGCCGTGGAGATAACCTTTGGTAATCACGCGATGGGCGAGCACGGGAACGGCCAGGCGTTTGACGTCGTCGGGGATCACATAGTCGCGTCCTTCGACCAGAGCCAGGGCTTGGCTGGCACGGTACAAGGCCAGGGTACCGCGAATGCTCGCGCCCACATGGAGGTCTTCGCTTTCGCGTGTGGCGTGTACGATGTCCAACAGGTAGCCGTTGATCGCCTCGTCGACTTTCACCTGGCGCACGGCCTGCTGGAGTTGGGCGACCTGATCGGTGGTCAGCACGGCGTCCAACCGGTCGACCGGCTCCCCTTCCCGATGGCTGGTGAGCACTTCCAGCTCATGAGCCCGATCGGGATAGCCGACCGAGATTCGCAGCAAGAAGCGGTCCAACTGGCTCTCGGGCAGTGGATAAGTCCCTTCAAACTCCAATGGGTTTTGCGTGGCGATGACCATGAACGGCTGCGGCAAGGGATAGGTCTGGCCATCGGCCGAGACTTGCCGCTCGCTCATTGCTTCGAGCAGGGCGCTTTGCGTGCGCGGCGTGGTGCGGTTGATCTCATCGGCCAGCACGATGTTGGCAAACACCGGCCCGGGGCTGAATGTGAACTCGTGGCTCGTGGACTCGTAGAGACTGCTGCCGGTGATGTCGGCCGGCATCAGGTCGGGCGTGAACTGGATCCGGCGGAATTGGCCCGAGATGCTCTTGGCCAAAGCCTTGCCGACGAGCGTCTTGCCCACGCCCGGTACGTCTTCCAGTAGGACATGCTCTCCGGCCAGCAGGGCCACCACGCACATGCGCACCACATCGCGTTTGCCGAGCACTACACCGGCGATGTTGGTTTCGAGCTGTCGGATCAGTTTTTCCAGATCATTCACGCGTTTGCTCCCGGATTGCTGCGAAGAAGGCGGACGTCTTTTCGGAGGAGTCTGCGACCATCGGCCGCTTGGAGAAAAGCCGTTCCGTCGGAGTCTCTCCATCGTAGCGTGTCGGCTCCCGACGGGTCCAGCCCTACCGGGTATTGCCATCTCGCCACTCCCAGTTAGCCGGTGGGCTTGCCCACCGTATTTTCCAACCGGCTGGCATGCCGTAAACCGCGCGCGGTGGGCAACCGACCGACTCTATGGGAGTGGTTGCTGGAGCAAGGGCCCAAGGCGGCCCCTTTTCGATTGAGCCGGGGGGGGCGGCCGATATAATAGAATCCTCGGGGGGGTATCCTATCGCGCCGGCTACTCGGCGACACGGAACCGGGAGCGTCTTGATGGCCACAAGCGATCACGGCTCCGCTGTGGAGTCGGACCGGCGGACGGTTGTCCCTCCGCCCCCGATCCAGACGGCCGCTCCCCTTTCTTGCGAAGACAGCCCTCTTGACGACGTCTTCGACGTGTTGCCGGCCTGGATCATCAGCGCCGTTTTGCACATGGTGGGCATGTTGCTGGCCGGGATGTGGCTCATCGCGCCCGAGAAAGAAGACCCGTGGATCACGCTTTCCACCTCGATCCAGGAGGAAGAACTCGAAGGCGAGATGGTGGAGTTTGAAACGCCCGTTATCCCCCTGCCCTTTGAAGACGTGGGCAACCTCAGCCTCGAGTCAGTGCACGATTTGGAACCACCTGGTCAGCCGGAAGTGAAGGTCGAACAACCGGCAATTGCCTCGCTTCCCCCGATGGCCAGCAAGTCGGCGACGGAAAGCGACGCGGCTCCTGACGCATCGGCCTTGGGCGGGCTGACGCACGGCCAAGGGGGGACGCTTGCTGGACGCGACCCAAGCATTCGCAACGAGATCCTCAAACGCGAAGGGGGCACCGATACCACGGAAGCGGCAGTCACCTTGGGGCTCAAGTGGCTGGCCCGCCACCAGAACGCCAACGGTAGTTGGAGCCTTGATGCGTTCCATCAAGCGCCGCGTGCGACGAGTCCGCCCGAGGGTTTGGGAACGCCTTGCGATATGGCCGGCACGGGCCTGGCGCTACTGCCGTTTCTTGGAGCCGGCCATACACATCTTCAGGGTGACTATCGCTACGAAGTGTTGCGTGGGTTGAGCTGGCTGATCGCCCAACAGGAACCCGATGGGGATCTACGCGGCGATGGCGTCGGTCGGATGTATGCCCATGGTCAGGCAACGATCGTTCTCTGCGAAGCCTTTGCCCTGACCGGCGATGAGCGATTGCGCGAGCCTGCCCAAAAGGCGTTGAACTTCATCGTCAAGGCCCAGCATCCGGCCGGCGGCTGGCGCTATTCGCCCGGCGAACCTGGCGACACGAGCGTCTTCGGCTGGCAGTTGATGGCTTTGCGCAGCGGGCGGATGGCCTATCTGGCCGTTCCGGAGCAGACGTTCCAATTGGCGGCCAAATATCTGAATCGCGTCAAGACCGATCGCTATGGCGGGCTCTACGCCTACATGCCCGGCGGCCGTCCCACTCCGACCATGACCGCCGAGGCCCTCTTGTGCCGCCAATATCTCGGCTGGCCCAAGACTCATCCCGGCCTGCAAGCCGGCGTGCACCACCTACAAAAGGACTACCTGCCCCGCGACGAAATGCCTGATATCTACTATTGGTATTATGCCACTCAAGTGATGCACCACATGGGCGGGCGCACCTGGGAGGTCTGGAATCGTCGGATGCGCAAAATCCTGGTCGACATGCAGCGCACCGACGGCGGCCATGCCGGCAGTTGGGATCCCTGCGGCCCCTTCTCCACCACCGGCGGCCGGATTTACATGACCTCGTTGGCCATCTGCTGCCTGGAAGTCTACTACCGCTATCTGCCACTCTATAAGGGCGACGCGATCAGGGAGTTTAAGAAGGACGAATGACGAAAACTGTAGGACGAAGGAATGATCAAATGACGAAACACGAATGCGGTTGAACTTTGGTCATTCGGGCTTCGTTGTTTAATTTTCGTCATTCGTCCTTCGTGCCGGTTGATTTCAGCCACTTCCCGCCCTACGATTATCCCATGCTCCTCTACCTCATTCGTCATGCTTGGGCGGGCCAGTTCGGCGATTCGGAGTGGCCGGACGATACGCAGCGTCCATTGACTTCGCCGGGGAAGAAGCGGTTTGACAAGATGGTCAAAGCGCTAGCCCGACGCGGTTTTGCCCCAACGCTGGTGGCCACCAGCCCGCTGGTCCGCTGCCGGCAGACGGCCGAGTTGGTCGTCAAACGGGTCCCGGGGGAGCCGAAACTGGTCCAGCGTGACGAACTCCAACCGGGCGGTGACCTTGAGCGGCTGCTGGCCTGGACCACGGAAGAAGCCGGCAATTACCAGGAAATCGCTTGGGTCGGACACAACCCGGATATCGAAGAGATGGCTGCCGCCCTGCTCGGCAATCCCAATGTTCATATTCGCTTCGCCAAAGGAGCCATCGCGGCTCTCGAATTCCCCGTGGTACCCAGGCTTCGGGAGGGGGAGCTTCGGTGGTTGGTGACGGCGAAGATTCTCGGGGTGTGAAGAACGAAGGTCGTTATGTCGAACCGCTCCGCCAGGCTTTTTGGCAGCTGCGCTTGTCAGAAATCTCTCGGTTCCGTATAGTGAATGGGATGGCTGCGCCTGCCAGCAGCGGTCCACAATGCCCTTTCTTCCTGCAAAGGGGGCGGCTATGGCACCCGATGAAGCGGAAATCTACCAAGAACACATTCTCGATCACTATGAGGATCCATACCACCGGGGGAAGTGTCCGCATTGCACGCATGCGCACGAAGATACCAACCCTCTGTGTGGGGATATCGTCCGCATGACCATGAACATCGATGGGGCGGGGAGGCTCCAGGAGGTCTATTTTGACGGCGACGGCTGCTGTATCAGCCAGGCGGCCGCCTCGATGCTCACGGAGCATTTTGAGGGACGCACGGTGGATGAGGTCAAGCGGTTCTCACCGCAAGACATGTTGGGGCTGTTTGGCGTAAAGCTGACTCCCAATCGGCAGAAGTGTTGCTTGCTTCCCTGGCGTGTGTTGCAGACGGCCATCTTCTCGCCTGTCAAGTCGGCCAACGCTCAAGCCGTTTTAAGAGGATCAACATGACCAGCCCCCCGACCGGACTGGCCCCCCATCGCTATCGGCCCGATTTTCCAATTCTCGGCTCGGTCCACGATGGCGTGCCACTAGTCTACCTGGACAACGCAGCGACTACCCAACGGCCGCGTCAGGTGATTCAGGCGATCGTTGAGACCTACGAGCGTCACTATGCCAACGTCCATCGCGGCATCCACAGGCTGGCTGACCAAACGACCGATCTCTATGAGACCGCCCGAGAAAAGGTTCGGGCGTTTATCCATGCGCCGAGCACCGAGGAGGTGATCTTCACCTCCGGGACTACCGCTGCGATTAACTTGGTCGCCCGGACGTGGGGAGATGCCAATGTGCGCGAAGGGGACGAGATCTTGGTCACCGAGATGGAACACCATTCCAATCTCGTCCCCTGGCAGCAACTGGCCCAGCGCACGGGAGCTGTGCTTCGCTGGATTCCCGTGACCGATGACGGGCAATTAGACTTGAGCGCGTTGGACGATGTGCTCACCTCGAAGACCAAACTCGTAGCCGTCACGGCTGTCTCCAATGTGCTCGGCACGATCAACCCTGTGGGCCAGATCATCGCCCGAGCCCATACGGTCGGCGCGGTCGTGCTGGTTGACGGGGCTCAGAGCGTACCACATCAGACGACCGACGTTACCGCACTGAACGTGGATTTCCTCGCCTTCAGCGGCCACAAGATGTTGGGTCCTTCGGGCGTGGGCGTACTCTACGGCAAACGGCAGTTGTTGGAAGCCATGCCGCCGTTCTTGGGCGGCGGCAGCATGATCCGCCGGGTGAACATTGACAGCTTCGAACCGGCCGACATCCCGGCTCGCTTCGAAGCCGGCACCCCACCGATCGTTCCGGCCATCGGCCTGGGAGCGGCCGTCGACTACCTCAACGCGGTCGGCCTGGAAGCGATCCACCAGCACGAACAGCTTCTCGTCCAACGGATCCATGAGATTCTCAACCACCAAAGCGGCGTGCGGATCGTGGGACCGGCGCCGAAGGACAAAGGCGGGATTGTCAGCTTCGTGCTTGATCGCATTCATGCCCACGACGTGGCCCAATTGCTCGACCGTCACGGCGTCGCGATTCGCGCCGGACACCATTGCGCCATGCCCCTGCACAAGCGTTTCGGCTTGACGGCAACTAACCGGGTCAGCGTTTGCTTCTACAACACGCTGGCGGAGTTGGACCGTTTCGGCGAAGCCCTCGACCAAGTTCGCCACGTCTTCTATCGCCGCAAGCGAGCCCCGATTGGGCCGTAACCTGATGGCCGAGTGGGCCTCTTAGGCTTCCAACGCCTTGAGCAGTTCCAGCACGGCTTCTTTGCCGTCGGAGAAGAACATCAGCGTGTTGTCGGCGGCAAACAGTGGGTTCGGAATGCCGGCAAACCCGGGGCTCAGACTCCGCTTGACGACAACCACGGTGCGGGCTTTGTCTACATCGAGGATTGGCATGCCGGCGATAGGGCTGTTTGGGTCGGTGCGTGCCAGCGTATTGACCACGTCGTTGGCCCCGATCACCAGGGCCACGTCGGTCTGGGAGAACATCGGGTTGATCTCGTCCATCTCCTTGAGCTTGTCGTACGGCACGTCGGCCTCGGCCAAGAGGACGTTCATGTGGCCGGGCATACGTCCGGCGACCGGGTGAATGGCAAAGAGAACCTCGACGCCGCGACGTTCCAACTGGGTCATCAGGTCGCTGACCGCATGTTGTGCCTGGGCAACAGCCATACCGTAGCCCGGCACGATGACCACACGCTGGGCGCTGTCAAAGAGAATCGCGATTTCCTCGGCCGTGGTCGCTTTCACTTTACCCCCGTAGACCTCGTCGGCCGTGGCGCTCTTTTCCGAGGGGCCAAGCACGCCGAAGACGACCTGCATCAACGAGCGGTTCATCGCGCGGCACATGATCTGCGAGAGGATCAACCCGGACGCTCCGACCAGCGAGCCGGCGATAATCAACACGGCGTTGTTGAGCACGAAGCCTGTGGCTGCACCGGCCAGGCCGGAGTAGGAGTTGAGCACGGCGATCACCACCGGCATGTCGGCCCCGCCGATCGG
>CAZLDQ010000012.1:0-4787 GCA_964558295.1 uncultured Planctomycetaceae bacterium
CCCTAACGTCCTGTTTTACTTATTCTGCCCAGTCGCGCAACATCATTTCAGCCGCCCCCGGGGATGGGGGGCGGGGATATGTGAGTGACGCCTTGGGATCTGCCAGCCAAGCTTGCCGGTTGCACTCCTTACCTCCTGAACCCCGAACCTGAACCCTGAACCTGAACCCTGAACCCCGCCTTGAAATTCCAACTCCCAACTCCGAAATCCTACGCGGGTGCCGTCAAATCCCCCTGCATTTTGTCAAGCTTCGCTAGACGGTCATCCGAAACGGAAGAAGGACGTTTCTCCTGACGGCTGGTTTTCTGCTTCCGTGGACCATGTTCGACTCCCCCCGCAAGCGGCTTCGCACGCAGCCGCTCAAAGCCCGAGGACTGGGTACCGTGTGGCTGGACTCCTTCGTGGAGTATGCGGCCGGCGAGTGCCATCTGGCCGACAACACGGTGGCCGCGTATCGACGGGATTTGCGACGGTTTTTTGAGTGGCTCAATGGGCGGAGCATTCCGCAGTTGACGATCCGCGAGTTGGCCGACTATACCACCTGGTTGCATCAGCAGAAGCTTAGCCCCGCGACGTTGGCCCGGTACCTGGTCTCGCTAAAAGTCTTCTTTCGCTACCTGCAACTGGAAGGTGTGCTGCACGAGAACCTGGCCGAGCTTCTGGGGAGTCAGAAGCTTTGGGAGCGGATTCCCAAGGTGCTCAGCCCCGAGCAGGTGAATCGATTGCTGGAGAGCCCGAAGATGCGCGATCCCTTCTGGCGTCGCGATCGGGCCCTTTTGGAGTTGCTCTACGCTACCGGTTGTCGAGCAAGCGAGTTGTCGAACTTGAAACTGGAGGACATGCATCTCGACGAGGGCTACTGCATTTGCCGTGGTAAGGGGGACAAGCAGCGGATCGTCCCGTTGGGCGTGCGGGCGATCGAAGCCTTTCGGAGCTACCTGGCCTTGGAGCGGCCCTTGCTCTCCGCCCGGGCGCCGTCGCCGCCTCCCTGGGCGCTGCTTTCCTATCGGGGGCGACGTTTGCGTCGTGAGCGGATCTGGGAACTATTGACCCGTTATGCCCGGCGTGTCGGTATTCCGCCCGACGTCAGCCCCCACACCTTGCGTCACAGCTTTGCCACCCATCTACTCTCTGGCGGCGCGGACCTGCGTCAGGTTCAAGAGATGCTTGGCCACGCGAGCATTGCCACCACCCAGATTTACACCCACGTCGATGCTGCCCGGCTCAAAGCCGTCCACCGGAAGTTTCATCCCCGGGCGTGAGTGGGCGTGGAGAATGGCGAGTGGAGGTACAGACCGTTCCGACGTTGGTTACGATACGGCCCAATGCGTACGGAGTGGTGCATCCAAAAAAAACACCCGGGAGGCTTTGGGCCTCCCGGGTGCGGTTCAGTAAGACACATCAATCGTCATGATTTTCGGCGTGGAGGAGCAAACTTGATCTTCTCCACCAGCTTCTGGACATAGCCATCTTTGACATAGCCGGAGACGGCGGTGATGGCTTCGATGACATAGGTGTACTTCAGCTCGTAATCGCAGTCGAGTTCGACTTCCGCGCTGGACCCGCCAGGGCCGGCGCTGTCGCCGACCATATCACGGATCTGAGCCCGCAGGGCGGCGAAACGCGTTCCCAGGGAGCGGTTGCCCAACTCGATGCCCATCAGTTTTCCGTCGGGCCCGGCTTTGAGGCGGACTTTGATTGGCGGCAACTGATCGGGTTCTGGGACGCCTTCGCTGGGTGCAGCCAAGGGCATCTTGATATTGAAGTCGCCTTCCGGGGTCATGATCTTCAAGGTGAGCATGAAGAAGATGATCAACTGGAAACAGCAGTCGATCATCGGGGTCATGTCGAAGGAGACTCGATCGGGGAGCCCGGCTTGAGCAGATTTGGATACTTTCATCGTCAGGCCCCCTCATTCTTGGCACGCAAGACGAACTTCTCAAAGCCGGTCATCTGGCAGGCGCGGATGAGTTCCTGGACCTTACCGGTCTGTACGTTTTGATCGGCGCGGATGATGATCGTGGCGCTGCGGACATTTCCCGAGGCCTTTTGGATGGCCTGTTTTTCCCTAAGAAGAATCTTTTGGACCCCAGCCAAGGGAATTTCGTCACCCCCGACGAGGACCTTGGAGGTTTTCGTCAATTGAAGCGTGATTGGCTTCGCGACGGGGGAGGGGGCCGGCGTGGCCAACTCGCTGGTAGGGAGTTGGATCAGTTCGCTCTGCTCATCCTGGCTGAAGTTGAGCGTGAGCATGAAGAAGATCACCAACTGGAAAACGATATCGATCATCGGCGTCATATCGCCTTCGGCCGACATCTTATCCGTGCTTCGGTATTTCATGCGGCAGTTCCTCGGTTCGAGGACCTCGGTACGGTCAGCTCTTCTTGGCGCCGGTGCCGACGGTCGAGAAGCGGGTCATCAGGTTTTCGCTGACCACGCCAACTTCCAACAAGAGCCGGGAGAGGCGGTTGCGGACGATGGTGAAGTAGACAATCGAGGGGATCGCAACGACCAAGCCAAGCACCGTGGTCACCAACGCCGTACCGATACCAACGGCCAAGTCCGACGGCTTTGGGGTGACGGAGCTTTTGGCGATTGTATCGAAGGCCTGGACCATCCCGTCGACTGTGCCGAGCAGCCCGAACATCGGGCCGATCTGACCGATGAGGGCCACATAGCCGAGGCGTTGTTCGAGTTTCATCGTCTCTTCCTCGCCGACTTCCTGCATGGCGCCGAGCGCCTTGTCATAACCGGCGGAGAGATTGGCCAGACCGGCGGAGAGGACTTGGCCGAGCATCGAATCGTCGTTTTTGGCTAGTTCATAGGCTTCCTGGTATTTCTTCTCGTTCAGATGAGCTTCGAAACCTTGGACGAGCCCTGCGGGAAGGATGTTTTCGCGGCGCACAGCCAGGAGGTTCATCACAAAGAGGGCCACGAGGGTAAAGCTGAGGAAGAGGAAGACCACGACATACTTCGGTCCCAGGGCGTGATAGAGCCACATCAGCATGTTTTCGCTTTGCGCTTCGCCGGCATCGTCCCCGCGGCCTTCCTCGGCTGCTTCTTCGGCCTCGGCGTCATCTTGGGCCTGGACGGTCTGGACGTCACAGAGGGTGACGGCCGAGAAGGTGCCCAGGAAGAGGGACAAGAACAAGAGAGAAGCCAGGGCCGTCCCAACTCCACCACAGAGAAACCGGCGTCGCATAACAACCTCCACACTGAACCTTAAAGGACACGATTGATGGTCTTGGAAACTCCAGTCTAATTGAGCTGCCCAGCGGACGTAAGCCGTTTTGGCAGAAAAAGGGGGAGCCCCCGGGCGACTGGCCTGCCGGGAGATCCTCTCGCATTAATTGGACGCCCGATTATACCGCTCGCTCAGCACTTTGTTGGCTTCCGCGGCCCGTTCCGGCTTTTGCAGCTCCTCCCACAACTGGGCCAAGTTTTCCAGGGCCTCGATATGGTACTTGGGAATCGTGTAGTAGAGCGTATCGGTGTGAAGGAAGGCCAAGGCCGCATCCTTCGGACGGCCGGCTTTGCGGTAGGTCACGCCGAGGGTGTTGTACGCCTGGGCTTGAACCTCGGTCTGTTCTGCATCGGTTTTGGCAATGATCGCTTCGACGAGCTTAATTGCTTCCTCAGTCTTCTTGGCTTCGGCTAGGCAGCGGGCCTTGCCGAGCGTGGCGGTCAACTTCTGGAGGTCGGCCAGCTCGCCGGTGGCGTTGGTGTCGAGCACATTCTGAAAGGCCTTGGTGGCGGCGTCGATCTTTCCCTCTGCCAGGGCGGCCCAGCCGATCGCTACATTGGCTCGCATCTTATAGGCGGGCCAAGGGGCCTTGGCCAGTTCGCCATAGAACTGCTGGGCGGCAGCATACTTGCCGTCGGCCACGACCAAGTCGCCGACGATCTCGCAACCCTGGAGAAAATGATAGTTGTTGCTGTAGGAACGCACGAAGGCGACCATCAGCTTGCCGGCGTCGACGATCTTGGTGTTGCTGGCTAGAGCGATGCGGGCGGCGCAGAAGGCCTTGTAGAACTCGATGTCTTGCTTGATTTCTGCTCGCTCAATGTCGGCGGCGTTGATCTTCTCGAGGGCGGTCAGGGCGTCTTCGTAGCGGCCGGCGTCGACCGCAGCCCGAGCGGTTTTCATCGCGGCCGGTTCTTCGTCGTAGTAGATCGCCTCGATATCGTTGACCGGGATCTTCTTCGTCGCGGAACCTTGTTCGAGGGTGACTTCGTAGGCGTTCATTTCGGTGATCCGGCCACTCATCGACGTCGTGGTGGTCTTCACCACGTCCGACGCCCAGGCTGCCGACGCGATCAGCCACAAGGCCGCCGCAGAGATCAGAGATTGTTTGCGCATGGGATTCTCCTCAGGTTAGTTGCTCGCAGCTTGGTTGGAGCTGGTGGTGGGCTTGGACTTGGGGAGCGATTGTTCTTGGGCTTTCAGGCCTTCGGGCTTCTCGCCTCGCATTTTCTGGATAGTCTTCAGGAGATTGTCGTATTTGGTGAACCATTCGGGGCCACCCATGGACGGATAGAGGCGGTAGATGATTGTAATGTCCTTTTCCGCTTGGGCGAGGGTGTCTTTCTTTGCCTGGCCGCTCTGGGAATCGGCCAGCTTGAGTCGGCACTCGGCCAAGTTGAAACGGGCCTCGAAGAACATTTCGTCGTACTTCTTGTTGGTGCCCATGAAGGCCATGACCCGTTTTGCGATTCCCCCCCAACCCCAGATGATATAACGGCCCCCTTCGGGAGTGGCGGCCGGGCTGGCAGGGTGGGAGGAGGGC
>CAZLDQ010000012.1:4797-44564 GCA_964558295.1 uncultured Planctomycetaceae bacterium
GGTAGTAGTCCGGTTTTTCTTTCCCCCAGGCTTGGTAGACCCTTGCGGCTTCCTGTTGGATGTCGAGTCGGTTTTCTTTCTCTTTCAACATCGGCACGAGGATCTTCAACGAGTTTTCAAACTTCCCCATTTCCCGCAGACAGACTGCTAGGCGGACTCTGATGGCGGCATCGGTTCCGCGCGGGGCGAAGTTTTCTTCGTCTTTGATCCGCTTGAGGATTGCCAAGTAGGTCTTGAAGGCCTCAGCGAAATACTGGTTCGCCTCCTCTTCCGCCGACTTTCCGCCGGCTTTGGCTGCGATCCCCATGCTGTAAAAGGTTTCGGCGACCCAGTAGAGTGAACCGAAGGTGTTACCTTCGGTACGTTCGGCGATCTTTTTGAGGAAAACCTCGAAGCCGCCGGCGACTTTCTTGGCTTCGTCGTTCTTCCCTTCGTTGCGCAGGCGGGGGAGTGGTTCTTCGAGCTGCTTGCCGAGGCGGATATCGATCTGGGGCAACTTGGTGCTTCCCTCGGCGTCCTTTCCCACGGATTCTTCCAACGCGGCCATCGTCTGTTCGGCTTTGTCCAACTGCTGGACGCCGACGTAGGCCTGGAGGGCCGTGTTGTAGAGGGCTTCGGTGAACTGCGGGCGTCCTTCGAGGACCGGGCTCTTGGCCTTCTGGAGGGTGACAGGGCCAATCTTGGGATCTTCCAGGCAGGTGACTGCCTTATCGGCTTGTCCTGTGCCCACGTAAATGTTGGCCAAGGAGAGGACGCAGTAGGCCAGGGAGTAGTTGACCGCGGTGCCCGCCTCGACGGACTTCTTTGCCCGGGCCACTCCCTCTTCCAGGATCGCCTGGGCCTGTTTGACCATCTTGTCGAGTTCTTCTTGCGGTGGTCGAGCATCGCCCTGGATGTTGGCGGCTTGGGCGTAGGCACGCCAGAGGGCTTCTCCCGTGCGCAATTCGGCCTGGGCACGTTTGGGTGAATCCTTGGGGATCTGTTCCAGGAACTCCATTGCCTTGGCCACATTGCGGTTGTCGACCGCCGTGTCGATGAGCATTGTCCAGGCTTCTTCCGCTTCGGGGTCGTTCGGCCAACGCGTGGTGACGTACTGGGCCATGCGGTTGAGGTGCTCGGTTTCCGAGGCAGTGTCTTCCTTGGCTTGGAGAGCCGTGATGAAGAGCTTGCGATAGGCCTTGACGGCGATTTCGGCTCCTTTGCGCGCGGCAACGTGGGTTGGGTAGCGACGGGCGATGAACTCACCCATCAGGGCGGAGCGTTGGAGATCGTCTGCTTGCCAGTAGAGGAACGCCATGCGGAACCGAAGGAGGTTGACCTCGTCCATATTGACGTCTTTGGTCTTCAGGCCGACGGCCAGCCGATAGTATTTGAGGGCCTTGGTCACGGAATCCTTCAGCTGTTCGAGGATTTTGGCTTGCTCCTGCTTGCTCGTGGCCTTCTCGAGGTTCCCCATGGCGAGGACGACATTTTGCCATTCGAAATCGCCACGTTCTTTGGCCAGGGGATAGTCGGTCGGCTCGACGTCTTTAAGCGAGACGCCTGTCAGTTCGGCGACCTTGGCTCGGGCTTCACGCTGGAACTCACCGGGAAAGCGGGCGACATGGTCGAAATGCTTCTTGGCCGCTGCCTGCAGCTTGGCAATCTGGGCGTCGCCTTCCTTCAAGGTCTTGGCCTGTGCAAGTGTGGCGAGGGCTGCCAGGTAGTGTACCTTCAGGCCGTATTCGGTGGATTCATCTTCGGCACGGGCTTCCTTTTCCCACTTCTCCACCAGGGCGATCGCATCCGGATACTTCTTGATCTTCGTATACAGATCCACCATGTGGCCCAAAGACTGAAGCTTCAAGTTTCGGAAGGCATCGGCCTCGTCAGGGAGGATTAACAGGTCTTTGAAGGCGGCGAGCGCGTTGTCGTTGTGTCCCAACTCGGCATAGTTCCGGCCTTCCCACATGCGTGCATAATGCCCACCGTCCTACTGCCCATACTTGGTGTAGAGCTGGTTGTACTTTTTCGCTGCACTGTCCAGCGAGTCGGCGTATTCCTTGGCCTTTGGATCATAGGTTTTACCGATTTCGTACATGACCTGGGCGAGGAACAAGCGGGCCTGGACCAACTCGCGGCGGGCCAAGTCACGGCGTTCGAGATCTGCTTCATCCTTGCGGGGGTCGAGCTTCCGCCCTTCGTACTTCTTGGCCTCTTCGTACCAGAACTTCTCCGTCGTTTCGAAGGCTGTTTTGGCCTGTTGGAAGAGGGTTCGGGCTGCTTCGATGAGCCTCTGTTTTTCGTCGGCCGACGTATTAGGCTTGTTAGCCGTCTCAATTTTGAGTCGGCCCTGTTCGACCATTACGTTGGCGCACTGACTGCCGGCATCTCCAGCAAGGGGGTGTTTGGGGTGTTCTTTGACGAATTTCTGAAAGTGATCCCGGGCCTCGTTCAGCGCCGCCTCCCGCTTCTGGGCGGCCCCTGCTGTCTTGGAAAGGCTTAGCAGCGTCACACCGACCTCGTAGTCGAGCTTCTCCTGCATCTCCTTGGCGCAGAGCGGGCTGGTTTTGAGCTGTTCCAAGTATTCCAGGGCCGTGTCAAAATAGCCCCGCTGTCGCAACCGCTCGAGGAAAGCCTCGGATTGCTCGGCCGCTTGAACGGAACTGGTTGCCAGACTCAGACATCCCAATACCAGGCTTATGAACGCCAACACTCGGCCCCATGTCGAATGTCTCATCGGTCCCTTCCTCATCTTGGGTTCGGGCATCTCGTGCGGATTTGATGCTGGGTTGTTCGGCGCCGTGCGGAGAGAGTCGCTGGCTTTTGTGGGTCTGCAAGGAATCGCAGAGCCGACGCTGGCAAGAGGTTACGCTCTGAAGAACCAGGTTGCAAAGAAACGCATGCCACTTCTGTCCGTCATTTCAGCCGCCATGTTACAGGTTAGCCACTCTTCCGGTCGTACGCAAGCACGCGACCCCGTCGTGATTTCCATATTTTTCTCCTGACGTGGTTCGGAGCTTGACTGACCGTGACAACTTGCCGTCAGATGCCCAGAACGGAGCTTACGCCTACCCCCGCTGCGGTATGGACGAGCGGCGGCCACCTTTTCCAGCAATCCCCAATATGCCGAATCGTTCGGTCGTGCCAACAACCGGGAGTTGACCTGACGACTCCGCTGAACGACCGGCTGCAGGGAACCTGGATTGGGCCAAGTCGGATTGAACAGCGGCAATGAGCCTCGCAATGGTTCGGCCGTTTTCCGCCACGATCGCTGCTGTCTGCAGCGGCAAAGACGCGTTGGTGGAAGTGGGGCACGAATTGCCCACGTTGGATAGTCTGACTCGATTGGGCACTGCGATGGTCCGGGCGGAGGGGTTCGAACCATTATCGTAGATAGTAGAAACCGTTATGGTTCCGGCAGAACCCGCTTGCTGCCGGAACAACGGTCAGACGGTTGGACGAAAACGACTTTGGGGGGCGGCCGTGTGCCCCGGCATAAATTTTCGCTGTTCGCGAGGTTGAACGACGTTTGGCTTGTGACCCCGGTTTTTTGGGGGTACAATCTTTTTTGTCGGGAATGGTTGTTTCTTGGTCTTTGAAGGTATAGGTTGTTGCCTGTGTTAGACTTTCGGCGAGCCAGCCACCCTCAGCCCAAGTGGACGCAACGGCGGCAGATGGGCTGGCTGCTGGTAGTGGTCGTTCTGGGGCTGGTACTTGGGATGACCAAGAGTGGGTGGCAGTTGCTGCATCGACTCCCGTCTTCAGATCCTCGCCAGACGCAACAACGGACGTCGTCTGAGTCAGCCGTAGATACGCGGGTTTCTTCCCGCTCTTTGGAGCATGAGATTCCTGGGACTTTTATCTCTCCGGCCGGTCCTGAGCCGCAACCCGAGCCCAATGACTCGGGCCACTACTTTCGTGGTGTAATGTCGAATTATCTCCAGGCAGTCCGCGATGATTCTCCGTTTGTGTGCGCAGAGCAGGATGCGTGGTTCAATCTCTTGGACGTCCTCAACAAGGCCGATTTGCATGAGCTCAAGCGGGCATCCCGAGGCCCGACGACCTTTGTGCAGTTGTACCGGCAGTCGGACGAGTATCGCGGTGAATTGGTTACCCTGCATGGGATTGTGCGACGGGTGTATCGTGTGGCCGCACCGAAGAACGACTATGGATTCAAATACTACTATCAGATTTGGTTGACGCCGGACGACAATCTGAGCAATGTCGAAGTGGTCTTCTGTCTCCGTTTGCCCGCCGGTTTTCCCACGGGAGAGGGTCTGTCTGAGCACGCGGAAGTCACGGGGTTTCATTTCAAGCGATGGCTCTACCGAGCCCAGGACACCCTTCGCTCAGCGCCAGTGATTCTTGCGCAGACGATTGAAGTGCAGAAGCGGCCGGTTTTTGGGCGGCGGGCGGATGAGGGGGTTGGCAGCGGGTGGACGATCCTTGCCGGCACGGCCCTGGCGGCCATGGGGACTGTTGCTTTTGTGTACTTTCGGACCCGGCGAGTTCGCCGAAAGGGGGCGAATGAGGCGAAGATTGCGAAGATTGAAGTGCCTGCCCCAAGTGAGCCCCACATCTAGCGACAAGTCTGTTTTGGTTTTCGGAGTCAAGAGGAGTCCCACGTCGATGATCCGTCTTCGGATACTGGCTCGCGTCGTCTTGGGAGTGATTGCCGTGAGCGTATTCACGTCGGGCGGCATCTGGGGGCAGACTGAGCAGTCCCCACCGGGACTGGCCGGTCAAACGCGGCCTGAGAGGATCGCGGGCCCCAGGGAGTTGCTCCAGCTTTACGAGATTGACAAAAGCCATTTCGACCGGTTGACTAACGGCGTTGCCTGGCAGGAGAACGAAGGTGAACTCTTGTACCGGATCCTGTTTCGTCTCCGCGATTTCCGCTTGATGGATATCGAGTCCTGGACGCGGCCATTGCCCCACGTCGCTGAGTTGGCGGTCAAACCGGAAGATGCGTGGGGCGAGTTCTATCGGCTCAAAGGGCGTGTCACGGGGGTGAAGCTCTGTCGGCCCCTGGCGGAGGTGGTCGATCGGTTTGAGATGACGCACTACTACCAGGTTGAGCTTGAACTCGGCGAGGAACGGCAGCCGGCGATCGTTTTTACACAGACGATTCCTTGGGCCTGGAAGCCTGAGCAGCCGATCGATGAACGGGCGGGGGCGATGGGGATGTTCTTGAAACTGGCCGCGACAGGCGAACAGCCCACGCCTGTGTTTGTTGCACCGAGAGTTGCTTGGTATCCCCACACGCTGCTAGGTGACCTGGGGATGGACTACGGATTGTTTGACGATCTGAAGCCCGAGGAGGGCGTCGAGCATGACGATTCACAGGTTAAGGCCAAGCCTCGCCGTGACGTGCGTGCCATGCGTCTGAGTAGTCGGACCGGGGAGTGCTTTTATCAGATGCTGGCGGCTGTTCGTCGAGCCAAGCCCGGCGAGTTGCTTCAGAAAGCGAAGGCCTCGCTGAAGCAGGAACGAAAGCCGAGCTTTTCGGTCGTTCCGTTGTTTAATGAGCCAGACAAGCATCGTGGAGAGCTGGTTGTGCTCTCCGGCACGGTCCGTCAAGTGATCCCCGTGCGGGTGCCTGAGGAAGACCTTCAAGCCCGTTTCGGTATTCGTGAGTATTATCAATTAACCCTCTTTACCGAAGATTCCCAGGGAAATCCTCTGGTGTTCATCGTGCCGCAATTACCGAAGGGGATGCCCCTTCCCGAAGATCGGAGCTATGCCGAACATGTGACGGTGGCTGGGTTTTTCTTCAACACCTGGGCATATCGGCGGGATTCAGGGACTCCAGAGGGCTCCGTGCATTGGCAATTGGCCCCTCTTTTATTTGGCCAGGAGCCGGTCTGGCATCCGCGGCCAGTCCGGTCGACCAACGTGGTGGCTGGTGTGGTTTTTGGTGTGTTATTTGTCATGTCTCTCGGCGGCATCTGGGTGGCCTTATGGCTCTCCCAACGCGGTGACAAGGAATTTCGGGAAAAAGTCTTGCCCAAACCCTCAGCTGCTGATATTGCCCTGTCGTTGGACGAACTCCGTCACCACGAGGCGAAGGATACGGAGTGAGATGTTCCGCTGTTGAGGGGCATGGCAGTGTTTCGGCACCGTGCTGCGGTGCTGAACGATGGCTCTGGCTTGCTTTCCGGTCTTGCTTCTTGCGGACCGCTTGACTTCGGAGCCGTAAAATTGATACTCACAGGTTTTGAGAAGCGTTAAGCCTCGGCCTGGAGAGAGGAGAATCTGCGTGATGCGACGTGCGAAGATCAGTATCATCGGCGCCGGTAACGTTGGGGCTACTACCGCCCATTGGTGTGCGGCTGGCGAATTGGGGGATATCGTCCTTTTGGATATCCCTCAGACTGAAGGCATGCCCAAGGGGAAAGCCTTAGATTTGATGGAAGCTTCGCCCATCATGGGGTTTGATGCGCGGATCGTGGGGACGACCAACTATGAGGACACGGCCGACAGTGACGTCGTGGTGATTACCGCTGGGGTGCCTCGCAAGCCAGGGATGAGTCGCGATGACCTATTGACGACCAATGCCCGAATTGTGGGCTCCGTGGCGTCGGAGATCAAGCGGACCAGTCCGGAAGCCGCAATTATCGTGGTCAGTAATCCCTTGGATGCCATGGCTCAACGGGCCTTGCAGGTAACTGGATTTCCGCCCTGTCGCGTAATGGGCCAGGCAGGCGTGCTCGATACAGCTCGATTTCGCGCATTCATTGCCATGGAACTGAATGTCAGCGTGGAAGATGTCTCATCGATGCTGTTGGGGGGGCACGGGGATACGATGGTTCCGCTGTCGAGTTGTACCTCGGTGGGTGGTATTCCTGTTACGCAACTGATCGCTCCTGAACGGTTGGAGCAACTCGTCCAGCGGGCGCGCGATGGGGGGGCAGAGATTGTTGGGCTTCTGAAGACGGGCAGCGCGTACTATGCACCAGCCGCTGCGACGGCTCAGATGGTTGAAGCTATCGTTCGGGACAAAAAACGGCTTGTTCCCTGTGCTGCCTACTGTAACCAGGAGTATGGCGTGGGCGGCTACTATGTCGGGGTGCCGGTTGTCTTGGGGGCCGGTGGTGTTGAACGGATCATTGAGGTGGAGCTAAACGCTTTGGAACGGGCCGCATTCCAGAAGAGCGTAGATGCTGTGTAGGGGGTGGTTGAGCCAATGGCGCGGTTGGTGCCCTGTGTAGGCTCACAATGTGGCGTGGTCGGAGGGGGCGTTGGGGGGCCGCTGGTGCATGTATTGCTAGCAGGTTTCCGTATGGCATGAGTTCCCGTCTGGGTTGCAGTTGACAGGCAGGACACTCGTGGAGTACAGTCTGGGGGCAGGTTGCTTCGTCATACGTCTCGGCGAGACGACGGACGAAGGTTTTCACTTCGCTTCTCGACTGGCGAATTCTGTTGTCAGCTTTGGTTTGTTTCCGGATTTTTTGAGGGCCACTGCGGCAACTCCGGAACACGTGTGGGGCTGGGCACGGATTGTCCGGAGATCGACGCACGACGGAACCTATCAGGCATCATGAACCGTACGGATAATCCCGCGAAGTCAACGCGTGACCAGTCAACGCCCTCCGGACTGACATTTGATCTAGAGTCGGCTTTGTTTGCTCCGCCTCGCCCCGATACTTCTCGGGTGATGTTTACCCCGATACATTACGAGTCGAAGTATGCCTATCCTTTGCTGATTTGGCTGCATGGACCGGGGGCGCATGACGAACGCCAATTGTTGCGGATTATGCCGATGGTCAGCCTGCGCAATTACGTGGCGGTGGCACCCCGCGGGTTTTGCCGGGATGGTGTGGAGGCTCAGGGGAAGTGCTACGATTGGCCGCAAACGCCGGAGCATATTGAAGAGGCCGAAGGGCGGGTGTTTGATTGCATCGAAGCCGCCCAACGACGTTGGCGGATTTCGTCCAAGCGGATCTTTCTGGCCGGATTTGGCACGGGTGGAACAATGGCCTTTCGGGTTGCAATGAATCACCCCCGTCATTTTGCCGGTGTGTTATCACTCGCAGGGGCTTTTCCGCACGGGCATCGCCCCTTTACTCGGTTGCTTGACGCTCGCAAGTTGCCCGTCCTTTTGGCTGTCGGTCGCGATAGCCAGGAATATTCTCCCGATCAGGCTTGTGAGGATCTGCGTCTATTTCATACGGCGGGGATCTCGGTGGCTTTGCGCCAATATCCCTGTGGCCAGCAACTTACCCCTCAGATGCTTCGTGACGTCGATCGTTGGATCATGGAGCAGATTACCGGCTCTACGGATTCGCAAGCCAAGTAGCCGGTGAATTGAGGCTTCTTTGTCGGTGGTTTGGTCGGCCCTCTGTTGCCGTCTTCTTGGAGTTGCGCTCGTCGCTTGGACGTGGGGGGTATGCCGGTGAGCGTCGGCGATAAGGCGGTTTCTCTATTTACCCTGGTTTTACCATAGGTTCTGCTGCGTGCCAAAGGTCCATTGACAACCGGCCGGGTTTTCGTGTACAAGCCGACACCTTTTCCTAGAACCTGCTTGCGAAGCGATTGCCGAACCGGCTCCTCGCGGAAAACGATGGGATCGCTCAAGTTCTGAGTCAAGTTGCAGCGTTCACTACTTGGGGATCAGCAGCGTCAAGATGTCGCGGGATACCACTGAGGATAAAGCTCTGGAGACTGCTGGGCCAGGACGGCTGCGCACGCTGGGCGGAGTCCCGCGTCGGCTTCTGGCTTGGGCCAAGTCGGACTGGGTTCGGGCGGCTGTGGCTGTAATGGCAGGTCTCGCCTCAGTTGGGGCGTTGGTCATTCTTTGGTTGGCCATTGGCATGAGGACGCCTGAGCTCAAGCCGGTGGAGCCGGCCGAGGTGCTCGAGGCTCTGGACAAAGGGCAGTTTGATGAGGCAAAGCAGCTTATTGCGCGTTTTCAGCATCAGGAGGAGCTACCGCCAGACTATTGGGGCTTAGCCGCGTATGTGCAAGGGGTTATTGCGTTTCGAATGTCGGACCAGACGCTGAGTGAGGGGACCAAGAAGGACTGCTACCGACTGGCATCTCGGTATCTTCAAGAAGCTCGGGATCTTGGCTTTCCACCTGAACGAAACAAAGAAGGCCTATTCCTGCTTGGCAGGAGCTTGTATCTGAGCCAACAGTATGTGGCCAGTCAAGCCGCGTTGAAAGCGGCTTTGACCGTGTACCCGGAGCGTAAGACGGAGATTCACTGGATGTTGGCCGGTGCTGATCTCAATGCACCCAATCCGCTGCTCGGTCAGGCGTTGGAGCACAATCAGAAGGTGCTCGCCGATCCGAAGGTGACGCCGGACATGTATCGAGGTGCTTTGCTGCAGCAGACCGAAATTCTTCTGCGTAGTGGGAAGCCTGACGAGGCGTTGGTTGTGTTGAACAAGCTTCCCGAAGGGATGGAGAAACGGGCGGATGTCTTGTTGCTCCGGGGCTGGGCGACGATGGCGCAAGCTCAGGCGCTAGCGAAGAGCGAGAGCCAGCGGGCGAGTCCCGCTGCCGTTGAGGAGAAGTATCAGGCTGCAATCCAGACGCTCCGGCGGGTCGTCAAGCACGACTCGCTGGATGTTGATGCCCGGGCTAGGGCCATGTACCTGCTCGGCGTGTGCTTGGAGCGCTCTGGCGATGCTCGCGCCGCGCTGAGCCAATACTATCGGACCTATTGCGATTACGCGGACAGTCCGGAAGCTCTGGCGGCCAGTTTTCAGGCGGCTGAAATGAACCGTCAAGCTGGGCAGCAGAGCGAGGCCTTGAGTGGTTACCGTCGTGTGTTGACGACGGTCAAGGATGTGGAGAACTATAGCAATCCGTGGCTATCGCTGGACGAACTTCGCCGACGGATGATCAGAGTCTACCAAGCCTATTTCAACCAGCAGGACTACGACGTCTGCTTGAAGCTGGCGGCTGTGATGTCTCCGTTGGTGGAGGAGCCACGGGTTATGGCATTGAAGGCGGAGGCTTGTCAGGCATGGGGGCGGAAGATTCTTGCCGAAGCTGCCAATGCCCCCTTGAGCCGTGCGGAAACGATGAAGCATGAAGGACTTCAACTCCTACGCGCGGCCGGACGGGCCTACCTACAATTGGCGAAGCTCCACCTGCTTGATCGTGAGTATCCCGACGATCTTTGGGCGAGTGCTGAGTGCTTGTTGGAAGGGCAGGATTACAGCACGGCTGGCAAGGTCTTGCGGGAGTATCTCAAGAACGAGGTGCGCCGGCGTTATCCGCGGGCTTTGGTCCACTTGGGTGAGGCAATGCTAGCGATGGGGCGGGTTGACGATGCTCTCGAATCGTTATCCGAGTGCTTCAATTACTATCCGCGTGACGCGGCTTCTTTCGGGGCTCGACTTCTAGCGAGTCAGGCGTACTTGGAAAAGGGAGATCACCAGGAAGCCAAACGGCTGCTCGAAGAAAACCTTAGGGGGGATGTGCTCGCGCCGAGCAGTGAAGAGTGGCGGGATTCGCTGTTTGCTTTGGGGCGTCTCTATCACAGCCAGGGGCAGTACCGGGAAGCGATCAACCGCTTGGAAGAAGCGGTTGCCCGTTATCCGGAAAGCGCCCAAGCGATCGAAGGACGCTATCTGATTGCAGAGGGATATCGGCTGAGTGCTCGGCAGATGCAAGGCCAACTCGATCGCGACGTGGCGGCAAGCGTTCGGGATGCCCACCAACGTCAAGTCACTCAACTGTTTGAGTCGGCTTTGAAGCAGTACGAGCAGCTTGAAAGCCAGTTGAGTAAACGACAGCGGACCCATGAACTGAACGCTTTGGAGAAAGCGATACTCCGAAACTGCTGCTTTGCCGTGGGGGCTGTACTGTTTGATCTTGAGCGGTATGAGGCAGCGGTAAAAGCCTACTCGGTCGCCAGCAACCGCTATCAGAATACCCCTGAGGTCTTAGAGGCCTACCTCCAACTAGCTCGTGCCTACCGACGATTGAACAAACCTAATGAAGCTCGAAGCGCATTGGATCAAGCCAAGGTTGCCTTGGCGCGGATGAAAGCAGACCAATGTTTCACCGAAGCGACCAACTTTGGTAAAGAGCAGTGGGCCGAGTTGCTCGACTGGATGGGAGGTAGCCTCGGCACGCCGCAACGCGGAAGCTGACGGAGGGAGTAGGAAGGTTGACGACGGGAATTGGAATATCGGATACGGAATCGGACGTCGGGGTCAGCGTTTCACTCCGCTGAGAACCTGGACTAGAACCTAGATGTCCCGACTCCCGTTGGGCGAATGCCGGACGGGCCGCCGGGGACCTTTGAGATTGGCGAGTGTTCCCATGACGGGTAGCGAAACCGATTTGCTCAGCGAGTTGATTCATCAAAAGTACGACTGTTTGACGCAACTGCGCGACATGGGCAGGAAACAACTCGAATTGGTTCGAGAAGGAAGCATGACGCATTTGTTGGATGTCTTATCGGCTAAACAGCGGGTCCTTCTGGAGCTCCAACGGATTGAATCACGACTGGAACCATTTCGTAACCAGGATCCCGAGAGCCGGACATGGCGCACGAAGGATGCTCGCCAGCGTTGTGCTCAGGAATTGGCACAGTGTAAGCTCCTGTTTGGCGAGATTCTCACGCAGGAGAAGGAGAGTGAACAGGAGTTGATCCGGCGCCGCGATGAGACCGCAACGCAACTGCAAGGCGTGCGGTTGGCACATCATGCGCGAGGCGCCTACACGGCAAGAGTGCCGAGCGGCCACAGCCAACTTGATTTGACATCGGACTAGTGAAGGGAAGATGCGAGATACGCGGCAGCGTTGCAGGAGAGGAGTGTCCTGATGAATGAAGACTTCGCTATGCCTGAGGTGAATCTCTCTGCCACGAATACGGATTTGGAGACTATCCTCGCTGCCTGGCATGCGGCGACGGTCCGGTTGGAACAGACTCACGAGACGTTGCGGGCGGAAGTATCGCGGCTGACCGACGAATTGGAGGCCAAGAACCGTGAATTGGCCCGTAAGAACCGTCTGGCGGACCTGGGGCAGATGGCTTCGCACATTGCCCATGAAGTCCGCAACAATCTCGTACCCCTCACTTTGTATTTGAGTCTCTTGCGGCGACGGATCCAGAATGATCGCGGTAGCTTGGAGGTGCTCGACAAGATCGAGGCCAGTTTTGCCGAGCTGGACGTGACGGTTAACGATCTACTCCATTTCACTCAAGACCGGGATCCACAGTTGGAGACTTTTCCGCTTCGTTCTCTGGTCGAGGATGTCGCGGGCTCGTTGGCTCCGCAGTTTGTCGCTCAGAAGATCAACACATTCATCGAGATGGCCGAGACTCTTGAGGTGACGGCCGACCGGACGATGCTCCGTCGGGCTCTGTTGAACCTGGTGCTCAACGCGCTGGACGCGATGCCGAACGGCGGCACGCTGACCCTCTGGGCTGCGTGCGGCGAACGGGGAGTGGAACTGAAGGTGATTGATAGTGGGCCCGGCCTCTCTGAAGAAGCCTGGTACCATGCCTTCGAACCATTCTTTACCACGAAGCCTGGCGGCACAGGTCTAGGACTGGCGATCGTCCATCGGATCGCCGAGGTACACGGGGGGGAGGTATCGGGGGCTAATAGTCCCAGTGGGGGTGCGATCTTCACGGTCTCGATTCCCTATCCGGCTCAGGAGGCTGCAGCATGAAACCGACTCTGGCTGGTCCACTTGACAACACGGTACCTGGCCGCGTGTTGGTCGTCGACGATCACCGCCAATCGCGGGAATCGATTGCTGACGTGCTCCGCCGTGCCGGTCATCAGGTCGCCTGCTCATCCTGTGCCGCCGAGGCTCTCCAGGTGATTGAGCGGGAGAGCTTCGATTGCATCGTCACCGATCTGAAGATGCCGGGCATGAACGGGGTCGAGTTCATCGTCCAATTGGAGCATCGGCATTACGGTGCGCAGATTGTGATGGTTACCGCACATGCTTCGGTCACCACGGCTGTTGAGGCGATGCGGCATGGAGCGTTTGATTACATCGAAAAACCGTTCGATATCGATCAACTCGAACAGCTTGTTGCCCGGGCGATTCGGCAGCGGCGATTGCTTCGCGGACCGGCAATAGACGATGCGAACGGTGAACCAGGAGAACCAACGATCATGGTTGGCAGCAGCCAGCCGATGCTGGTCTTGCGCCAAAAGATCGCCCAAGTAGCCCCAACGACGGAAACGGTATTGATTATCGGTGAAAGTGGTACCGGCAAGGAACTAGTTGCCAAATCGGTACATGCTGCTAGCGCACGGCGCAATGGGCCGTTGGTCAGTCTGAACTGTCCGGCACTTTCGGCCCACCTGATGGAGAGTGAGCTCTTTGGCCATGAACGCGGGGCGTTCACGGGCGCCGACGCTCCGCGCACGGGACGCTTCGAGACGGCCGATGGCGGGTCGATTCTGCTGGATGAAGTCACCGAAATCGACCTGACGCTCCAAGCCAAGTTGCTCCGAGTGCTTCAGGAAAAAACCTTTGAACGCGTTGGCTCGAGCCAGACCCGTAAAGTCAACGTGCGCGTGCTAGCGACGACCAACCGCGAGCTTCATGCAGAAGTGGCCGCTGGTCGGTTTCGTCAGGATCTCTACTACCGGCTGGCCGTAGTGCCGCTCCATGTACCGCCACTCCGGGAACGCCGCGAGGATGTACCCGAACTTATCGAGTACTTCTTGCAACGGTGTGCCGATCGGCTAGGCCGGGCTCCATGTGAGTTGGCTTCCGGCGCGATGGATTTGCTGTTGCATTACTCCTGGCCGGGGAACGTCCGGGAACTGGAGAACGTGATCACGCGCGTCAGTGTCCTGGGCGATGGAAAGACGGTGACTGCTGATGAGTTGCGCCGCTGGCTACTGGCGGGCAATGAGAGGCCAGGGGATAGCGTGGCGACAGACTTGCCTGTCGGGATGAGCTTGGAGGAAATGGAACGGAAACTGATTGAGGCCACCTTGGAGCAATACGGCGGTCATCGGGCTAAGACGGCCAAGGCCCTGGGAATCGGGGTTCGTACCCTGACAGGCAAACTCCGCCAATATGGTTATGCGCCGCGGGAACGATCGTTTTCCAAGGCCGGATAACGGAACGGCAAATCCTGCCGACGGAATTGGCAGAATTTGCCGGTCATGGGAGACCGACGGTTGACCAGCGCTGGGCCCGGCAACGGGGGATGGGGATGGAAAGAGAGAGAGGACACCGAGTTACGCGAAGATGAGGTGGTGGGTGGCGGGACGCAGATCTCCAGCCAAGTTATGGCATGAAGGTTGCGGGGTGAGAGCAGGCAAGAGACAGACAGTGGACAGGGGGTACTTGGTGCGTTGGGAGAAGGAGCATGTTCCAGAGTCTGATTGAATCTACGGTGATCCCAGTGCTGGAGCAAAACGTGCAGTTTGCTCAGGCCCGACATACGGTGTTGGCTGGGAACATTGCGAACCTGGATACGCCCGGGTACCGGATGCGCGATTTGGCGGTTGGGGAGTTTCAGGCACAACTCAAAAAGGCGATTGCCGCACGTCGTCAACCTGCGAGGACAGAGTCGCCGGGCGACCAGGGATTCCTCGGCAGCCGCCAACGTCCGTTGGCAAAGGTTGCCGAGAATGCGCGAACGATGCTCCGCCATGATGACAATAATACGGGGGTTGAATACCAAGTCAGCGAGATCGTCAAGAACCAGATGCAGCACAATCTGGCTTTGGCGATCATGACCGACCAGTTCGAACTACTGCAAACGGCGATTAGCGAACGGGTGTAAACAGGGGGGGGAAAGGATTCAGACTATGTTTCCTGCTCTGGACATTAGTACAAGCGCGTTGGTGGCGCAGCGAATTCGCATGAATGCGATTTCCAGTAATCTGGCGAATATGTCGACGACGCACAATGAGGCAGGTGAGGCGGTGCCCTACCAGCCTCGTTTCGTGGTTTTTGAGTCTGATGAAGGGGTTGGGGGAGGGGGAGCCTTGGGCGTGCGGGTGAAGGAGGTGGTGATCGATCAGAACGCCGAGCCGCGTCTGAAATACCAGCCCGGCCATCCCGATGCGATCAAATCCGGTCCCAACCAAGGCTACGTCGCTTACCCCGACATTAACATGATGACCGAGTTTACTGATGCAATGGAAGCCGCTCGAGCGTATGAGGCCAACTTGGGAGCGATTGAAATCACCAAAGACCTGGCACAGCAAACCTTAAGGATTCTTGTCTGATGCAGCCCATCACCAATTTTACCACGCCACTGTCCCTGTCCGTGTCCAGCCAGGGGACGAGCAAATCAACAAGCCAGCCGGACGGAAAGTCGTTCCGGGACTTCCTGATTGACAGCATTCAGGAGGTCAATTCGATGCAACAGGATGCGGATCTGGCGGTCGAACAGCTTGCCACTGGTGGGAACGTGACTCCAGCTGAAGTCCTGACCGCTGTCCAGAAGGCCGATATCGCCTTTCGGATGATGATGCAGGTGCGGAACAAGATTGTTGCGGCATACCAGGAAGTGCAAAACATTCGCGTTTAGGGTCCATGAATGGATTTCCTTAATAAAGCATTGCTTCAGTTGCGGGAACTGTTCGAGTCGATGACGATCGGCTCGCGAATCACATCTGGCCTGTTGTTGGTCGTGATTGTGATTAGCCTCGGGTATCTATTTGTCAACGGTGTTTCAGGACCGAGTGCATATTTGATGGATGGGGCCTCGTTTTCCCCGAAGGAGCTCGACGCAATGGAGGCCGCTTTTGCCAAGAGCGGCTTGGACGATTATGTGCGTGAGGGGGGGCGAGTTCGTGTTCCACGAAATAGACAGATCACCTATATGGCGGCGTTGGCCGATGCCAATGCTTTGCCAAGCGATGTTAGCGACATCCTTCCCAACGCGCTTAACTCGACCAATCCGTTTCAGACCAAGGACCATCAGAAGGCAGTCTTTTCAGTGGCCACGCAACGGATGGTCGGGCAGATCATCAGTTCGATGAAGGGGATTGAGAATGCCTGGGTAATGCATGATACGCAGCCCAAGGGCGGTCTGAAACGCGATGAGATCAAGAAGGCAACCGTTTATGTGAAACCTAGCGGCAATCAGAATCTTGATCCGGCTTTGGCCAATTCGATCCGCAAGGTCATGCCGTGGGCGGGACTTGATCCCAAAAACGTGGCCGTTCTCGACTTGAATTCGGGAAAGACGTTCTGGGGCGATGAGAATAACGGCAATGCAGAGTTCGATCACGATATTGAACGGAAAAGGACCCTTGAACAGGAGTATCGAACCAAGATTCGTGAGATTCTTGCCCATGTGCAAGGGGTGACGGTCAGTTGTAACGTGGAATTGGCCGATGAACGGGTTTACCGGGAAGAGGAGATCAAGCACGATCCCAAGTCGGTTCCCCAGCAGATCACAGAGGCCAGCCGCACGCGGACTCAGGATGGGAGTGTGCCAAATGGGCCGCCCGGTTACTTGGCGCAAGGGAATACACCGCGAAGTCTCGCTAATACGGCAACCAAACCACCGCATGAGGAAGAGGAAGAATCACAACGTCAAGAATACCACCTGGTCAACAGTGTTCGCAAAGAGATAGAACGGGTTCCCACACCGATCAAGCGGGTCACGGCCTCGATTGTCGTGCCCAACAGTTGGTTTGAGAAACTCTGGAGTCAGAACAATCCGCCGGAACCGGGAAAACCGTTGAAGAGTCCGACAGCGGCGGAGTTGGATCAGATTCGCAAGGCCGAGACGGAGAAGATTCGGGCGTGTGTGGCCGCTTTGCTACCACAAGCTGAGGATGGGGGCGACCGGTTGCAGTTGGTCACGGTGACGCCTTTCCAGGATCTCAAGTTGGATGGTCTGCCGCAGTCGTCGTGGCAGGAGGAAGCCTTGGCTTGGCTGGCTCAATCGTGGAGCACCTTGGCGGTGATTGGCTTGGCCTTCTTTAGTCTGCTGATGCTTCGTTCGATGGTTCGCATGAGTCCGGCTATGGCGCCGCTTCCCAATACGGTTGCGATGGCCGAAGGGGACGCGGACGAAGAGGCTGGCGAAGAGGCGGCGGGCAAGGCCGCCAAACGCTTTACGGGAGGAGGGGAATCGCTGCTCGACGATCTCTCGGAACTGGTCACCAATGATCCGGACACCGCAGCCAATATTCTGCGCTCGTGGATTGGGAACGTAGGTTGAGACACGAAGCCATGCCCTTGACGTCTAGAGGAATTCGAAAAGCTGCGATCCTGGTATCCAGTCTTGACCAAGCCTCTGCCGATCGGCTGTTGGATCAGATGGATCCCCGGCAAGCGCAGCGGGTGCGAAATGCTATCTTTGAGTTGGGCGAGATCGATCCTGTCGAACAGAAGCAAATTATTGAGGAGTTCTTCCGGCTGGGGCCATTGCTGCCACACAAGCAACCGCCGGGAATTGAGATCGATGCCGGTTTGGCGGAAAGGCTGGCGCTCAACACGCACGGTGCATCCGCGACCCCAGCTGTGGAGGAGAGTCAGCCATTCCGATTTCTTCAGAAGACGGCGGACGAGCGACTGGCGAAGATTTTGGCGACGGAACGCCCCCAGACGATCGCCGTGGTGCTGGCTCACCTATCCCCCGAACACGCCAGCGCGGTGTTGGCTCGCTTTGCGCCGGCTTTGCAGGTCGAGGTTCTCCGGCGTCTGGCGACTCTCGAGGAAACCGAACCGGAGATTCTTCAGGAAGTCGAACGGGCTTTGGAATCACGGTTGTCCGAACAGGTGCAGATGCAGCGCCGTCGCGTGGTGGGATTGTCGGCCGTTGCCGCGATTCTCGAGGCTTCCGGTCAACGCGTGGGGACACAGCTCCTGGACAACTTGACGATCCACGATCGTTCGCTGGCCGAAAAACTCGGTCCCGCACGGGTGGAGTTCGAAGATCTTATGCTGTGTGACGACCGCAGCCTAGAGGTGATTCTTGGGACGGCGGAGCCGGAAGTCGTCGAGTTGGCTTTGGTTGGGGCGCCGCCAGCATTTGTGGAGCGTGTCCTGCAATTGGTTCCCAAGGCAGTGGCTCAACAGGTTCGTTATCACTTGGATCATCCTGGCCCCACACGCCTGAGTGACGTGGAAGAGGCCAGGCTGCGATTGGCGGAGGTAGCACGACGTTTGGCCTTTGCTCGGCGAATTAACTTGGGCCGTCGAGGGGGCGTGGGGGCGCATGGGGGTGAACGCATGAAGGTGGCCGTCTGAGTGAGGCATTGGGATGTCCGGAATCATCAAAGCTACCGACAGTAACAACGTCGTCCAGTGCGTAGCCTTCAACTTGGACGATATGGCTGTCCGGGCGGAGCGGCATGTCCAGCAGTGTTTGGAGCAACTTCGGGTTGAAGGGAATAAGATTGTCGCGAAGGCCAAGCAGGAGGCTCAAGCGATCCGGAAACAGGCGGAGATGGAGGGACGCACGGCCGGTGAAGCTGCGGGGCAGGCGATCATTGAGCAGATCGTCGAGCGGCAACTAAGGGAACAACTGGCAACTCTCCTACCGGCTCTACGTGAAGTGATTGAGGACATTCGCCATGCTAAACAGGCTTGGTTGACCCAATGGGAGAAGAATGTGGTTCATCTGGCGATCGCCATTGCGCGACATGTGATTCGCCGGGAGTTGGCCGTTCAACCGGAGATTCCGCTTACGCTAGTGCGAGAATCGCTTGAACTGGCGGCGGGAAGTTCGCAGGTTCGTGTTCATTTGAATCCGGCCGATCATCGAGCCTTGGGGAGTCAGGTTGAGTTGTTCATCAAGGAGATGGCCACATTGACATCGGCCGAATTGGTTCCCGACCCTCAAATTACCCCGGGGGGCTGCCGAGTCGAGACCCAGTTTGGTTCGATCGACCAACAACTGGAAGCGCAGTTGGCACGAATTGAGGAAGAACTGACATAAGTTGTGAAGATCAGATGACGAGTCATGGATGAAACCGCGAAGAGGCAAGCTACCGGGTGTCGCCCGCCGAATACTGCGCGCGGTATGGCTCAGTGTTACACGATACCACGAGACGGTTGTCCTTTATGAACCTCATTGACCACCTCCAGACCGTGATGCCGGCGGCAATCAGCGGAAGCGTCATACAAACGGTTGGCATGACGGTTGCTGTTGCGGATTTTCCGGCGCCGATCGGAGCAATGGCCGAAATTGAGTGTCAAGCGGGCGGAACATTGGCAGCCGAAGTCGTTGGATTTCGGGATGAGATGACCATTTTGTTTCCATACCGGGAATTAACGGGCGTCCGGCGAGGAAACCGAGTTCGGTTAACGCGCACATCACGATGGTTGCGCGTAGGCAACGGGTTGTTGGGCCGGGTGATCGATGCCCATGGAAAGGCGATTGACGGCAAACCGCAACCCGAACTGCCGGACCGGGTGAGTTTCATGCGTGAGCCTCCCCACCCCTGCCAGCGGCCGCGGATCGATGCTCCTTTGTCGACGGGGGTGCGGTGCATTGATGGTTTGTTGACGTGTGGCAAGGGACAACGACTGGGGATCTTTGCCGGTTCGGGTGTGGGAAAGAGTGTTACGTTGGGGATGATGGCTCGTTATACGGCGGCCGATGTGATCGTGATCGCCTTGATCGGTGAACGCGGCCGAGAAGTGAACGACTTCATTCAACGGGACTTGGGACCGGAAGGCTTGGCGAAGAGCGTCGTTGTTGTGGCAACGAGTAATGAGCCTGCCCTGGTTCGCGTGCATGCTCCTAACACGGCGACGGCGATTGCCGAATACTTTCGCGACCAGGGAAAGGACGTTTTGTTGATGATGGATTCGCTGACGCGGTTTGCGATGGCTCAACGTGAGATCGGTCTAGCCGCAGGCGAGCCGCCGACAACCCGAGGCTACCCCCCCTCGTTGGTCGCTGTGAGGCCCAAGTTGGTCGAGCGGGCGGGCCGGAGTCCCGAGGGGAGTATTACGGCCTTCTACACCGTGTTGGTGGAAGGCGAGGACTCCAACGAACCGGTGAGCGATACGGTTCGCGGGCTTTTGGACGGTCACATCTGGTTGTCACGCAAGCTTGGTTCGAAAGGACACTATCCGGCGATTGATGTACTGGAAAGCCTGAGTCGGTTAATGCCTGAAATCACCAGTGAGGAACACCGCCAAGCGGCCTTCCTGGTCCGAAGCTTGTTATCGGCCTATCGTGAGAATGAAGATTTGATTTCGATCGGCGCATATCGGCGGGGGAGCAATCCGTTGGTGGACTTGGCGATCGAGATGCAGGAGCAACTCAACGGATTCTTGCGACAGCGTGTTGATGATCGGTCGAGTCTGGAAGATGCCCGCAAAGGGCTTCTCCAGTTGCAGCAGCGCGCCGCCCAGCGGTTAACCACGGCTAAGTCGGCGAGCAACGGTGGATGAGGACGTTGGCTGTGATACTGTACCACGGTGGGAGACCGCCGAGGTAGTCTGCGGGAGTATCTTGAGCCTATGGCAAAGTTTCAGTTTCGATTGGCCACGCTGTTACGACTCCGCGAGCAAGTTCGCGACGAGCGGCGTGCCCAATTGGCGCAAGTCTATCAAGCGGACGCGATACTCCGGCAGGAGCAAGAGCGTCTGGGGAGGGAACTCGAAGAGCTGAACGCTGCCGGTCGCAAGGCTTGCGGGCCGGGGGCCTTGAACGTTGACCAGTTGCTAAACACCCGGCGGTACGAACTGGTTCTCATGTCGCAGCAGCAGGATCTGAAGAAGAAACAGAAGATGCTCGACGAGGAGATCGTCCGTCGTCGCGAGGCTTTGGCTGAAGCGAATCGGCAGGTGCGGGTATTAGAGCTACTGCGGGAGCGGCAGTTGACCCGGCTGCGTGCGGAAGAGAATCGGGAGGAGATGAAGCTGCTGGATGAAGTGGCTGGACGTCGAAGGATGCAGCAGGAAGGGGGCATCTAATGTTGCGTCTGTTAAGTGCGGGTGCCTCATTGATTGTCTATTTCTGCGCTGCCACGCTGATTGCTCAGTTGGTGGTGATCGCTTACGTTTGGTCTGCTTGGAAGATTGATCAGACGAAGGCTCTGCGGATGCTGGCGATTGCTCGGGGCGAAGAGCCGGCGATACCGCCGCCCAAGGAAGAGAAGAAGGAGCAGCCTCCAGCGGAACAGGTCTCGTACGAGGCGATTCTCAACCGCCGGGCAGTGAAGCTGCGTGATTTGGAGCTTCGTGAGCAGTCGCTGGCGTTGGCCTTGGATGAATTGAAAACCCAGCAGCAGGAACTCGCGGCGAGCCGACAAAAAGAGAGGCAGGAGAGGACTCAATTCGCTTCGGAACTGCAATCCCTTAAGGAAGGTGCGGAGGCGAGCGGTCGTGAATTGGTTCGCCGCACTCTGGAGACGGTCAAACCGAAGCAGGCCAAAGAGCAGCTACTGCAGATGCTTGAGAAGAACGAAATCGATGTAGTTGTGCTGTTGCTGGCGAGTATGCCAGAGAATCGTCGAGCGAAAATCCTCACGGAGTTCAAGACGCCCGAGGAAAACGAGAAACTGGCCGAAGTGCTTCGTCGACTTCGTGAAGGACAGCCGGAAGCTTCTCTGGTTGATAAAACACAGCATCAGATGACACAGTCAAGTCGGTCAGAGCCTGGGGACCAACCACGATGATGCAACTCAACCTGGATAGTGTGGCTACGCAACAACCATTCGAGATGCTCTCGATGGTGTCCACCTCCGCGGATTCAATGGAAAACGACTTGTTTGAATCGCATTTGAAACACGCTAAGCAGAGCGTGGATCAGAATGCGAAAGAGGGGCAGGAGCCGATTCTTGCCTCTCGGAATTCCAATGCGAAACGTGAGTCTCAGGAGACTTCCGAACGGCAGCAAGAAGAGACTGGCACGGCGAGGGAGACCTCGAACGAGGTGGGCAAGTCGGTAACGAAAGGGAATGTTGATGAAGAGGGGGACGCCGACGCAGAGAAGGGCGACTCGGAGGCTGGCAATGCGGAGGTGGGAGTACCACAGGCGGAGGATGATGCTTCCGAGGACGAAGAGACGCCTGAATCTGTCGTTGCGACGGTCCTTCCCGTGGAATTGGCTCTGAATAATCGCCCGATGGAGACGAGCGACGGGGAAGAGATTGTTGCCGACCAGGTGTCCGATATGCTCGATCCGATCGAGGAGACTATGCCTGGAGCTCCAAAGGGACTGGAGCCGGATGGTCAACCGATGGGCTTGGACGTGGCGAAAAAATCGATGGCTCGGCCAGGTGTTCCGGAGGAGCAGGGTATGGAGGAACTGGCTGCGTCGAAAGAGGTGCCTGTCGAGGCAAAGCAGATCGGGGAAAATGTGCAGGTCAAAGAGGAGGATGGCTTACCGATTTCTGCTGGGGAAGGGGCTTTCGCTTCCAACACGGAGAAAGGGCAAGGTTCCTCGGACGGATCGGAGAAGCCGCAGCGATTGGGGGACGATGCTCTGGCGGAAGCTTCCCGGTTGCGGACCGACTCCCGACACCAAGTTGGTCGACAGAATCGCGATTGGTGGGAAGAAAATGAGCCTAGCGAAGTCTCAACCAACATCGAAGACCAGACGGAGTCAGTCGAATCTAACACAGTGAGAGCCTCGCAGCCAGAATCGATCGATGTGGTAACGGTTTCGACAACCGCTCAGACGGAAGCCAGTATTCCGGCCACTTCGAGGGGCAACGGGGAGGGAATTGGTGTTGTCAACGTGGGACAGATTTCGTCTCAGGAACAAACCAGCAGTCAGTCGAGTTCGACGACGACTAGCGAGAAGACCTCGGCGGCGGACCAGTCTGAGCGAGCGCGGTTTGTACAGCGGGTCGCTCGGGCGTTTGAATCGATGGGGGACCGGAATGGTACGATTCGTATGGCACTTCACCCGCCCGAGTTGGGGGCGCTGAAGCTGCATTTGAGCGTGCGTAAAGGGGCGATGGAAGCCCGCGTTGAGGTGGAGACAGAAAATGCACGCAGTCTCTTGGTCGAGAATCTGCCCGCCTTGCGTGAACGGCTGGCGGAACAGAATATCAAAGTGGAACGGTTCGACGTGGATTTTATGAATCGATCGATGGGGGGCTCGTCTCAGGACGCTGGTCAGCAATCACATTCGCAAGAGCAGGCCCGAGGGAGGGATCAAACGTCGCCATCGTTTCAGGAAAAGAAGCAGAATGCGCCCGTGGAAAGTGCGTCTCCTGTTCGGCGAAGTAGTCCTGATCGGCTAGACATACTCATCTGAACGCACACGAGCCCCTTTAGTAAGGAATCTCAACGATGTCAAGCGTGAGTTCTTCGACTTCGGCGACTTCGTCAACTTCATCCACTTCCTCCACGACCGATCGGTTTAGTGAACTGGGCACGGAGGATTTCCTGGCATTGTTGATTGCAGAGTTGCAGAGTCAAGACCCAACGAATCCGATGAGTAATGAGGAGATGGTTAACCAGATTAGCCAGATCCAAGAGATTCGGTCGAATAATGCGCTAACGGAGACATTGGAGTCGGTCAACCTGGGGCAGTCGATGGCCACAGCCAGCAGTCTGGTCGGTAAGACGATCATTGGCCTGCCGGACGGGGAGTCCGAGTATTACGAAGGAGTGGTTTCCTATGTGACTCTTGAGGACGGAAGACTCCATGTTGATGACAAGACGATCAAATTGACGAATGTGGTGGCCATCCTGTCAGACGCCGTCGTTGAGGCGGAGAAGACCTCCGATGCGGTTGATCGCACGACGGGCGGTGCGACAGAAAAAAACGACGCAACAACTGACACTACGACGGAGGCCACTGAAGCGACAACTACAACGGAATGAGGATGGACGGGAGAGATCCTGCGCAGTACGGCGCTGGCATTTGCACAGGTTGGTAAGCCAGCCTCGTACCGACCGAAGGATTGTGGGTTACGGAAGAACCAACCACCGTTTGGAAATCAGGTTAGGAGAGTAAGTCATGGGTCTCGCCTCAGCAATGAGCACCGCGATGACCGGTCTTTCGGCAGCGGAAACAACGATTGACGTCGTCGGCAACAATCTAGCCAACTCCAACACGATCGGGTTCAAGGCTTCGGAAGCAACGTTTGCTACTCAGTTTTTGCAGACGCTTAGCCTTGGAGCTCAACCGACATCGACGAATGGTGGAGCGAATCCCAAACAGATCGGTTTGGGGACCCTGGTTGCCGCTATCACTCCGAACTTCACCCAGGGAACAGTGGAAGTCAGCTCCAGTGCCTTGGACTTTGCTATTCAGGGAGACGGGTTCTTCATCGTCCAGGGGAGCGATGGGCGGCACGTCTATACTCGTAACGGAATTTTCACGTTGAATTCTGGCAACGAGTTGGTCACCTCCACCGGGAATCGGTTGTTTGGCTTCGGCGTGGACGAAAACTACCAGATCGACCGAACCATTCTTGTTCCTCTGACCATTCCTCTGGGTGAGGCGGCGGTCGCGCAGGCGACGGAGAACGTGTACCTGGAAGGGACGTTGACACCGACTGGAGACTTGGCGACTGTTGCCGAACGAATCATGACAGATGTCCTCGGTACGTCGGCCTGGACCAGACCGGAAGAGCAGGCCTCAGGGAATGCCTCGATTGCTCCCAGTGTGACGACGATTAGCCAAAACGTCGTTGGAGGCGGTGTGATTCCGATGGGCACTTATGAGTACGTGTTTGTGTATGCCGACGCAGCATATGACCCGGTGAATCCATCATCGGAAAGCAACATATCAGCCAGCTACAGTGTGACCGTTGGGGCCGACAACAGCCAAGTCGAATTGAGCAATTTTCCCTCCCCATCTACTCTTAACGAGTACAGCTATATTCGGGCCTATCGCCGGGATAGCAATGGCAACTACTACTATGTGGGCGAGGCGAATCTGAGCGACCCGACCCCGACGATCACCGACAACGTTGATCCGGCAGTCCTATCGACGAACAATCAGCTCAATACGGATGTGATTACGACGGATGATAGCATCCAGTACCGTTATTATGTGACCTACGCTACGGCGAGATTCGCCGAAGGGGGGGACGAGAGTCGGCCCAGCGATGTCTCGGAACCGATTACTGTTACCAATGGACGGATTGAACTGACGAATTTGACATATCCGGACGACGGCAATCCCAACGGGTATACCTACATCCGTATCTATCGATGCCCTTCGACGTCGACGAACGACACGGATTTCTATTACGTCGGGGAGACTGCATTAACGCCGGATGCGACGTTTACCGACAATGTTCCCGACTCCGAACTTGGGACAGCCGCGCATCCAGCTATTAACATGGATGGTCCAGCGATCAACACGAGTACTCGGGTGGTGGATTTGCTCCGACGTGATAGTGGTACGGAATACGAACGGGTTTTTCAGGAAGGTACATTGCAGTTCACAGGAACCAAGGGGCGACGTACTCTGGCAACGAAGGAATTCACCATTAGTAGTACAACGACTGTCTCGGAACTGATTGCTTTCATGGAGGAAGCAATGGGGATCCAAGAGTCGCCTGGTTCTGATCCGGCCCACCCCATCCCCAAGTCAGAGGAACCTGAACCCTACGGGGCCGAACCAGGTGGTACGGTGGTCAACAGTCGCATTGTCTTTACTGGGAACAATGGCGTTGACAATGCGATTGATATTGGGCTTTCGGGAATGTTGTTGAAGACCAGCAGTGGGACTCAGAATGTCGACCTTCCGTTCGGGTCGATTCAGTCGGCCGTTGGTGAATCGGCGGTGACGGATTTCATTGTCTACGATTCACTTGGCATTTCCTTAAGCGTCCGGTTGACGTGTGTGCTGGAAAGCCGCGACAGCACGTCAACGACCTACCGGTGGTTTGCTGATTGTGCCAATAACGATCCACTCACGGGCTCCAAAATTGCGGTAGGTTCAGGGTTGGTCACTTTTGATGGCGAAGGGAATCTGATTACGACGACGAACACGACGATTTCGATCGATCGCGTTCACGTCTCGTCGGCCTCGCCGTTGGAGTTTGACCTGGATTTCACGGCCGTCTCTGGGCTGGCCGCCAAGTCGAGCGAGATTGCCGTTTCGTTGCAGGACGGTTCGGCGCCGGGCACATTGACGAGCTATCTGGTGGGGGAAGATGGTGTGATCAAGGGGGTGTTCAGTAACGGCATCACCCGCGATTTGGGGCAGATTCGTTTAGCCCGTTTTGCCAACCCTGCCGGCTTGGAACAGGTCGGCGAAAACCTCTTTGCCGAAGGGGTTAATTCGGGATTGGCTGTGGAATGTGATCCCGGCGAGCAGGGTTCGGGCAAGATTATTGCCGGGGCGAGGGAATTGTCCAATACGGACATTGGCGCAAGTCTGGTTGATCTGATTTCGGCGTCGACGATGTACCGTGGCAACGCCCGTGTGATTACTACCGTTCAGGAGATGATCGATCAACTGCTGGCCCTCGGGCAGTGAGCTCCGTAGGAATAGAAGATCAATGATCTCATGATTAAGTTGACACGGCTCAGCGGTGAGGTGTTCGTCCTCAACGCCGAACTGATTCAGTATGTTGAGGAACTGCCCGACACCTTCATTACACTCACCTCGGGAGAGCGTCTCGTGGTTCGGGAGTCGATGGATGAGGTGTTGCGTCGGGTAGTCATATATCAACAGGCCAAGCACATGGTCCCTCCGCCGGCATGCGGAAGGCATGGCGAGGGGACTAGGCTTGCGCCAGGTGGAGATGGGTAGAGTATGGACGTTGCCAGTGTTGTGGGAGTGCTGTTGGGAATCACGCTGCTGATTGGCTCGATCGCAATGGCACCAGGGGCGCCATTTGGCGCGTTTATCGATTTTCCCTCCGCGGTAATGGTGTTGGGTGGGGCTACAGCAACGGTATTGATTTGCTTTCCCCTGCGATCGTTTTTCAATTCTTTCCGCGTGATCAAGAAGATCTTCATTTCGCGTGAGCCGGATTTTCGACTAATCGTCGAGCAATTGGTCTCTCTTGCCGAGACCGCCAGACGCGATGGCCTGTTGGCCCTCGAAGCCCGCTTAGAGGAAGTCTCCGATCAGTTCCTCGTCCTGGGAGTTCAGATGGCCGTCGACGGCATGCGACCAGAGGTGATCGAGGGAGTCTTGCGAACCGAGATGGAAGCGATGGCGATTCGGCATCGGTCGGGCAAAGCGGTGATGGATCAGTTTGGCCGCTTTGCACCGGCGTTCGGGATGATCGGTACGCTCGTTGGGCTCATTATGATGCTTACCAACATGTCGGATCCCGATAGCATCGGTCCCGGCATGGCCGTTGCGATGATTACCACACTTTATGGTGCGGTTCTGGCGAACCTCTTGTGCCTTCCCTTTTCTGAAAAACTTAGCTATTTCAGTAAGCGGGAGTTGCTGGCCATGGAGGTTGTGATTCGCGGAATCATGGCGATTCAGTCGGGGGAGAATCCACGAGTAATCGAGCAAAAGCTCCACGCCTTTGTACCTCTGAAAGATCGGAACGTGGTCAAGCCGGAGACCGCCTGAACCATGTCGCTGATCGATGAAGAAGAAGGGCTTCCGCCAGCCGATTGGATTGTGACGTACGGCGACATGATGTCGTTGCTTCTGTGTTTCTTCATTCTTTTGGTAGCTATCGCTGAGATCAAACAGAACAAATACGAGGCGATGGTCGAATCGATTCGTCGCAGTTTTGGGCAGAATGCCTCGCCGCAAAGTCCACTTCCCAATGCCAACTGGATGCGTGGCCTCGGGGTGAGCAAATTGCGGAATCCCGCCAAGGAGAAGCCGGGCGGGGAGGCGAAAGGCGGGGAAGAGATTGAGACGCCGCGGGGACGACATCCCAAAACCTTGATCATTCGCCCTGGGCGGAACCCAACTCTCGGAGGCGTTATTTACTTCGATGAGACGAGTAGTGAGTTGTCTCCTCAGAATCGGGATGTACTACAGCGAACGGCTGCGCTATTGCGGGGCAAACCGCAGAAAGTGGAAATCCGTGGACACACCTCGACATTTCCATTGCCGCCTGACAGTGCCTATGCCAATCACTGGGATTTGGCCTACGCTCGTTGTATCCACACCATGGAGTACCTCGTCCAACTCGGCATCGAAGCGAAGCGGTTTCGCATCGCAGTTGCTGCCCAAAACGAGCCATTGCACCAAAGTCCAGACCCCCTGCTCCGAAAAGAGAATTCCCGCGTCGAGGTCTTTATGCTCGACGAGTTTGTGGAGACGTGGAGTGAAGTGAAAGGGGAAAAGTAGACTCCGAGAGGGGCGTGATATTACGTTGAGGTGGGGTGGCTGAAGCATCTCACTCTGGACGCAGATTAGCTGTGTTGCGCAGCTTGCCCATCTCGTTTGCCTTTTGCATTGAGTGTCGCTGGACGCCGAGGGGTGGGGTTCTAAGTGCCGAAAATCTTGGCACTTATGTCATATTTTGCGGTTGTCCCTCTCGCGTGTAGGATCTGGGCTATATTAGTAAGAGAGGTAAGTACTCGTGGTGGCACAACTTGGAGTTGCTGGCCGGCTGCAGTCAGCCAGCGTTTAGATCAATGGCTGAAACAAATTCTCCATCTTCGGCAGATGCTCTTTTTTCGCAAGACGCGGCCGCGAAAGAGACGCATTCCTCTTGGTTTGGCCGGATGAAGCTGCTACTATTCGCGGTCGTTGTGGTCATTGTGGAGTGTGTGGTTGCATACCTGTTGATTCCGGCGGCAGCTGAAACGCCAGCCTTGGCAGCTCAACCTGGGAAGGTCGAACATGGTGGCGATCAGAAGACCGAGGCTGTGGCGAGTGAAGAGTCGGGTGAGGCCCGCGAAATTGAGGTGGACCTGGGGAAATTCGGTGTTACCTCGTTTCAACCGAGTACGAACAGTACCTTGCTAATTGATTTCCACCTTTATGGCACGATTGGCAGTGAGGAGAAAGCGGCTTTCGAACGGGCGATGGAAGTGAGCCAGCATCGGTTCCGTGATCAGGTGATTGTGATTGTGCGAAGCTCGGAATTGACTGATTTAACGGATGCCGGCTTGGGGTTGATCAAGAGGAAGATTTTGGAGAAAAGTAACCGGCTGCTTGGCAAACCTTATATCCGCTCGGTGATTTTTAGCGATTTCTCATTCGTCGAACAATAGCCGGTTCCTCGCCACAGGAATGGATTCCTTATGGCTGATGACGAACTAATCAATCAGGATGAAATCGAGCGTCTGCTAGCCCAGAATGCGGCGGCGAAGTCGTCTCCCACCTCGGCTTCTCCCGGGCCTGTGGTGAGTGATGCTGACAAGCTTCTCGGGCAGGACGAGATCGAACGGTTGCTCAATGAGGCAGGCAAGGGAGCCACGCCGTCCAAACCGCCCCCGGTGAAGGAACGCCCAACCAACACGATGGCTGGCGAAGGCGACATCAACTCTGGTGACATCGAATATCTGCTCCATCAGGCCACTGAAGCGTTGCGCTCGATCGATTCACCGACGAGCTTGCCGCCAACGGGCGTGAACCCCTATCAGTTTCAGGAGCTTAGTGGCACTCCAGCCAGCACTGAAGTCGCGACGATGGACCTCATCAGCGACGTGGAACTCGATCTGCGGATCGAGTTGGGGCGGACGCATATGTATCTGGAAGATGTGCTCAAACTTCGCAAGGGTTCGGTGGTTCCCCTGGACAAACTTGCCGGTGATCCTGTTGACATCTTCGTTAACGGACGCCTTGTGGCTCGCGGCGAAGTCCTTGTGCTTAATGACAACTTCTGTGTGCGTGTGGCTGAACTGATTGCTGGAGCCACGGCGGAATAGGTGCGGCGGTAGACGGTGATCCGTCTTGAGTATTGGAAAGGGCACGGATGCCTCGTTGGTTGAGAATATTCGTGATGAGCTGGCCCCTGCTAATGCCGGGCTGGGGCGTTGCGCAGGCATTCTCACCGGGACGAGAGGCGTATCGGCTGGAATCTGCTACGAGTCCGTCACGCGACCCGTCATCGAGCAATTCCACTTGGCCTTCGAGTGCCTTTCCTGTTGAGGAACATGGCCGTGTTAGGCAGGCTGCTTATGAGCCCCCGAGTCCATCTGACAAGGATTCCACGCACCAGGGGCTTCGTTCCGGTTCGGTGGCTCCTGTTGCACAACCAATTGCACCGACACCAACCGTGCCGATGGCGCCGGCCGGCAGTCACGCTCCGTTGAAGCTTTCTCCTCCTGGTCATGCCCAGACAGGCAGGGCGATTCAGCCCAGTAACCGTTTCGGGGCGTTGGTGACGATTGGGAGTAGTCTGGCGATCGTCGTGGGGCTGTTTTTCGTGTTTGCGTGGATTCTCCGCCGTACGATGCCGGCCACTGCGGCACCGCTTCCGAACGAAGTGGTTCAAGTGCTTGGTCGGACTATTGTCGGCCACCGCCAGCAGCTGCAATTGCTTCGTTTGGGAAACCGGCTGCTTCTGATTTCGGTCACAGCCGGCGGTGCAGAGACTCTTGCGGAGATTACCGATCCGGACGAGGTGACACATTTGGCCGGTCTCTGCCTTCAGACGCGGTCGGGGAGCACGACGGCCGCGTTCCGGCAGGTTTTAGAACAACTGGCAGGGGAACGCACTCATGGCCGGTGAACTGAAGGCGACCACTGCTCCGTCCACACAACGTTGTTGCTCGCCCCGGTTGCTGGCTTGGCTGCTTGTGGTGCTTGGCGTCTTCTCCTTGCCAGCGCCGGCGGCTGCCCAGGAAGCGGCCAATCGGCCTCTTTCTTTACAGATTCCCGATGGGTTGGCCGGCGGACCGAGTGTGTGGACGAGTCCCGAGGGGCTCAGCTCGACCCTGCAGGTAATGCTCTTGCTAACCGTTTTGAGCCTTGCCCCGGCGATTCTGCTGATGACGACCTGCTTTGTACGGATCATCGTTGTTTTGGGATTGTTGCGTCAGGCGATGGGTACGAACCAGTTGCCGCCCAGCCAGGTGTTGACTGCTCTTGCTCTGTTCATGACCCTGTGGATCATGGCTCCTGTGTGGACCGAGGTCTACCAGGAGGGGATCCGACCCTATACGAACAAGGAAATCGGTCTTCAAGAAGCGTGGAACCGCGGCCAGGCTCCGATCCGGCGGTTTATGAGCCTGCAGATTGAACGAACGGGCAACAGCGACGATGTCCGCTTATTTCTTGATTACAGTGCTGAGGCCTCGAATCCTGTCGTATACGACGACTACGATGATGTTCCGCTTCAGGCCTTGTTGCCGGGGTTCATGCTCAGTGAGTTGAAGACAGCCTTCTTGATCGGCTTTCAGATTTACTTGCCGTTTTTGATTATCGACATGGTCGTTGCCACTGTGATGGTGTCGATGGGCATGCTCATGCTTCCGCCCGCGTTGATTTCGCTACCTTTCAAAATTCTTTTATTCGTTCTGTTAGATGGCTGGCGCCTTGTCGTGGGAATGTTGATGGAGAGTTTTGTTCCTTTTGCGTAATGGAAGCCTCGATAGGCAATAGACTCCGGCGCCAGGTGGCAATCCCAAATCCCAAAATCTCCAGTCTATGGAACCGCAAAACGCCATTGAGTTGACCCGCGATGCCCTTTGGATGGGCATGTTGATTAGTGCGCCGGTGTTGCTGACGGGGATGGTGATCGGCCTGTTGCTTGGTCTGGCGCAGGCACTGACGCAGATCCAAGAACAGACGGTTGCTTTCGTACCCAAGCTGGTGGCGATGGTTGTGGTTCTGAGTTTCACCCTTCCCTGGCTACTCAACCAGTTCCTCCAGTATTCGATAGACTTGATCGTTGGCATTCCTGGAAATCTGTGAGCAGAGAGTCGGAGGTTCCCGGGGAGGATAGTGAATGTCGCAATCAAAAGGGCGTTGGAAAGCTTGATGTTAAAGCATGAAGGCAAGAAGGATTTGGGGCTAGTTGCTCGCATATGCTTCAGGCTTTGTTGTTCTTTCATCATTTGGATCTTGGTCCTCGTCCCTTGTCTCGCCTGATTCAATGTCTTGGCTTCAACTCCCCGACTTCCACATCTTCCTGATTTTTACCCTGGTCTTGACTCGGGTAAGCGGGTTGGTGATATCGGTGCCGATCTACGGTACGCCTGAGGTTCCGATGCAAGTTCGGGGGCTTTTGGCTGTTGCGCTGGCCGTGTTAGTCACCCCGACACAAATGGACATGGTGGTGGACGATCCGGGCTCTCTGACCAACTATTTGATTGTTCTGGCCAGCGAACTATTCATTGGGCTGATCCTGGGGCTGGGGGTCGCAATCCTCTTTTCTGGCGTGCAGATGGCCGGTCAGCTGGTTGCCCAAGCGAGTGGCATGGCGATGGCCAATGTGATTGACCCCTCGTCTGGCGAAGAGATACCGGAGTTAGCCCGGGTGTTGTTCTGGGTGACGATAGCGGTCTATGTGACGCTCGGAGGCCACCGGATCGTGATGGCGGGCCTATTGAACACGTTCGCCGCGATGCCACTGGGTAGTGGGCTGGCGCCGCCGTCGCTTGATGCCATTGTTCAGACGCTTCAGATTCTGGTAGGGCAAAGCTTTTCGCTGGGCGTGCGCGCTGCTGGCCCGTTGTTGGCATCGCTATTGCTGGCCACTCTGGTTGTCGCACTGATCGGTCGGACGCTCCCCCAATTGAACGTTATGGTTCTCGGCTTTGGCCTAAACTCGGTGCTCACATTTGGCGTTCTGGCGCTTTCGATTGGCGCAGCCGTTTGGGTCTTTCAGGATGAGTTGGCCGCGACGGTGGATTTGCTCATGGAAGCATTTCAGACCCCGATAGGCGTCGTGGTATTCGCAGTTGTCGCTCCAAACGGACTAATCATTTTCGACGGTTGACTAGCCCGCTATGGCAGACGAACAAGGCGAGAAATCTCAAGATCCGACCCCACATCGTCGGCAAAAAGCCCGCGAAGAGGGGCAGGTGGCCAAGAGTCAGGACTTGGCGTCGTCCGTTCTGTTGTTGGTGGCGACGGTTTCGCTTCTGATGCTTGGTGCGGGGATCGTGGAGTATTTGGCCTTGTTGCTGCAAGCCCACTTAAGCGGTCCGGCGTGGCTGACGGCTGACACGAGTTTCGTTGTTGTTCAGTGGAATGGTGTCATATTCGATTTGGCACGACACGTGTTGCCATTTCTGGGGTTGGTTGTGCTCGCAGCGATTGCGGTCAACCTTGCCCAAGGGGGCTTTCTGTATCTGCCCGACAAGCTTGCACCCGACTTGAGCCGACTGGATCCAATTCAGGGATTGCAGCGGGTGTTCTCGCTGGCCAGTGTTGCGCGGTTGGGCTTTGGGGTGTTCAAGGTGATTATCGTGGGCAGTGTTGCTGTGGTTGTCCTTTACAAGGAACGCGAGACAGTGCTGGGGCTGGCTGCTTTGTCTGTTCCTCAGATTGCTGCTTATTTGGTTGACGTGCTTCTCTGGACGACGCTCAAGATTGGTGGGGCCCTCTTGATTCTAGCCGTGCTTGACTACGGGTTTCAGTGGTGGAAGCAGGAACAGGACCTGAAGATGACGTCGCAGGAAGTCCGTGAGGAAATGCGGCAATTGGAAGGAGATCCCCAAGTTGCGGCTCGTCGCCGGCAAGTCCAGCGGCAGTTGGTGCTGAACCGCATGTCGGAGGCGGTACCGAAGGCTGACGTGGTAGTCACCAACCCGACGGAGTTGGCCATCGCCATTCAGTACGATCCGACGAAGATGGCTGCGCCGATTGTCGTGGCCAAGGGGGCGGGGCACGTGGCGGAACGGATCCGGCGAATTGCCTTGGAACATGGAATTCCTATCGTCGAACGCAAGCCGTTAGCCCAGGCCCTTTACAAGGAGGTGGACATCAACCATCCAGTTCCTCAGGACAAGTATGCAGCTGTGGCCGAAGTGCTCGCGTATGTCTACCATCTCAAGGGCAAGAAAATGCCAAAGGGAAAGGGGACTTGGGAGTAAAGGGGGCGGGCATGCAAGAACCATATGATGGCAATTGAGGAAGAGCTTAACACTCTTCCTTCGGTGATTCACTGTCTCTCAGTAGTTGTACCTCTGGATAAACTTGGCCCAACGGCGGCTGATCTCGTCGTGGAGTTCCGCGGGAAGTTCCCAGCGATTGCGCTGATAGTTGGCATGGCCGGCGACGTACTCTTCCAAGGTCGGCTGCAAATTGTCGAACTCACCCAGAGCCAATTCGTCGTAAATCCGACGGACTTGGCCAATCGGGTCGTCGACCAGTTGCTCGTAGCTGACCTCGCAGAACCGCGATGGATCGATTAACGATCGGTCGCGTTCGAAGGCGTCATACATCCGGCTAAAGTTTTCGAACACATACTCGTGGAGATGCTCGAACTTCGAGACCTGGAGCCCTTGATCTTCCGAGAGTCGCTTCCAGAGATTGACGGTCGAGGGAAAGACTACGTAGGGATCGCGGTAGATGTGAACGAAACGCGCTTGGGGAAACACTTCCAAGAGCGTCTTAATCCGGCAAGTGTGAGGCGGTGACTTGAGAATAATCCGTTTGGGGTTCCGCAAGGTTAGCGTTTTGAGAAACCAGAGGAGTCCATTTTTCCAGCGGGCCAGGTCTTTGGCCGAAACACCCTCCATGTCCAGATATTCTGGATATTGAGGCGGCCGATTGGGAAACGCGCAGGTGAGATAGGGGGAGGGGAGCCCCATGTTGCACAGAGCAAACTCATCTTCCTGTGGACGGTCCCAACCTGCCGGCATGTTGTCCACTGGTCGACGGTCAGGTAAGAGCACGGAAAGCATTGGTGCCATCACTGGCCGGCTCAACAAGTGATGATTGGGAGCAAAGCAAGCATAGGTGTCGGGGTACGTGTGGCGTTGATCCAAGACGAGGTACTCGTGCAAGAGAGTCGTCCCTGACCGCCAGTGTCCAATGATGAACACTGGATCATGTTCGATCTTAGTCTTTGCGATCTTACGGCTGAGTACCAGGGTTTGAAGCAAGGCCAACGACGAGTTGAAACCACTCAACCCTGTGATCAATAAGGCCATTGGCATGCGGCTTGGAGAGATTGCCAATCGGTTTCTCACCAATAGCCGGCACCAGCCCGAGACATTCATTCCGTCCCAAAAACGTGGAATCCAAGGTTTATCCTTGTACCCGCCGGTTCGCTTGCCCGACTGAGTCGTGGTTGTTGCCATCCGTCCCCTCGTGAAGAACACCGCGTTGAAAGTGTGTGTTTGCTAGTGGTTTTCCCGGCCGGCAACCGTCGCGAAACCACAATCCCCTTTTCGCCAAGCCAGGTTGTGGGCCAGTTTCAACACTACCGCTAGGCGGAAGAAAACTCTAGGCCAAAATGAGTAATGTCGTATCTTCGGTAGGCTGTTTATGGTATCGGAGCGGCGCGGGGGGCTGCAAGTTGTCACAAGAAAGGCAGACAAAATTCCGAAAGTCTGACTATTGCCGAACGGAAACCCAATGGCATCCCCAAGTGGGTGGGTCGCTATCGGGTGGTTGTCCGGTTATCTCGAGTGGCGGTGGCCGTTAGGGCTGCTTGCATTTGGCTGACGAGTTGGATTGCGGGCCGTTTGCCTGTCAGGCGATTCAGCGATACTCCCCGCGACGACAGGAACTGGATCGTCGGATAGCCCCGGACTCGGAATTCCTCACAGACCTTTGATTCTCGGTCAGCGTCGACCAGGATGCACACGAATTGTGTCGCCAAACGCACAACCTGACTGTCTGTGAAGGCTTCAGCCTCCATCTGATGGCAGAATCTGCACCATTCGGCCGTGAAGAACACCAGCATTGGCTTATTCTCTTGCTGGGCCCGTTCGTAGCCATTTGAGTATCCTCGGATGAATTCGATGCTTCCACAAACGACCCTCTCCGGCGTCATGACTGTGACGTCAGGCTGCACCGGTTGGCCAACCGAAGAGTCCGAATCGCAGCAGCCAGCCAGTGGCAGCGCGTGCAGCAGAGTCAGAAGAATGAGTCGTCCTGACTTAGACATCACAAACAATCCGTGTTTCTGAGACAGATAAGTTCCCGGGGAAAAGTACCATTGTGATAAACGAAAACTGACAAGGAGAAAAGGCGAAAAACGCGAAGCATACTTCCCGGTTTTTCTGGTTTCGCCGGCTTCTCTGGTCGAAATGCCCCCCTCTCTTTTGCTGCGCATCCTCTTATCGCCCTCTTTGTATGAGAACTACAGTCAACCTACAAAGGGTATCTCAACATGGGCAGGGAACGACCTCGGCTCGACCTGTGCTAGCATTTCGCGGTGCGAATGGTGTGACCGCAGTTGCGGCAATAGATCGTCCTTGGCTCAGTGGGGGGGCTGCTGGTAGCGGTGGTCAATAAGCCGGCCACGAACTTGCCCCCCCTCCAAACCGACCTGGACACTCGCGGCTCTTTTGGGTACTTTCCCGCCCTCTTCACGTTTGCCGTAAATCCGTCGGTTTGTTCATAATTTGTCGTGCGTCCGGAGATACGGATGGCCTCAGGCGCCCTATTTCGCCCAGGTGCTGCCACGCTTGCGCGGCTTCAGGACTTGATCTTCCCGATTGGCGTCATTGCCAGCGTGTTGGTGATCATTGTGCCGCTGCCGTCCGATCTGATGGACGTGCTGTTGGCCGGAAACATCATCGTTTCCGTGATCGTGTTGCTGACCACGATCTATGTACGTACGCCGCTTGAGTTTAACATTTTTCCGTCGATACTGTTGGCCACGACGCTTTGCCGTTTGGTCTTGAACGTGGCCACAACGCGGTTGATTCTCACTCGTGCGGCCGAGGAAGGAGCAAAGGCTGCGGGGGAAGTGATCTGCAGCTTTGGCGAGTTTGTGGCCGGCGACGACGTGGTTGTTGGCATAATCATCTTTGTGATTATCGTGGTGATTCAATTCGTCGTGATCACCAAAGGAGCTACGCGCATCAGTGAAGTGGCCGCCCGGTTTACATTGGATGGCATGCCGGGCAAGCAGATGGCCATTGATGCTGATCTGAACGCCGGTATCATCGACGAGCGCGAAGCGCAGCGGCGGCGTGAGGATATCGCTCGGCAAGCGGACTTCTTTGGTGCCATGGACGGTGCTAGCAAGTTTGTGCGCGGCGATGCGATTGCCGGTATCATGATTACGCTGATCAATGTGATCGGCGGTCTGTGTATTGGGGTAATCGAATACGGCAAGCCGTTGGGAGAAGCCGCGTCATTGTACACGAAGATGACGATTGGCGACGGTCTTTCCAGCCAAGTGCCGGCTTTTCTGATCTCGTTGGCGGCCGGTCTTTTGGTAACCCGGAGCAGTCACAGCACGAACTTACCGAGCGAGGTTGTGAAACAGTTGTTTTCCCGGCCGCAGGCATTGGTTGTCGCCGGCGGATTTGCGGCAATCCTGATGCTGACTGATCTCCCGGCGTTGCCTCTGATGTTTCTTGGCAGTGGTTGCGTGGGGCTGGCGTTCATGCTCAAACGGCGAACGAAAAAGGCGGAGGTGGTGGCCGAAGCGCAGAAGAAGGCCGAAGCGGCTAAGCCGCCTGAAGAGCGCGTAGAAGACTACTTGGTTGTCGACCCGATGGAGGTGGAACTGGGGGTGGGGCTGATCCGCTTGGCGGATCCCAAGCGGGGCGGTGACTTATTAGAGCGTATTCACCGTGTACGTCAGAATGTGGCCAGCGACATAGGCATCATTCTTCCCAAGGTTCGCATCCGTGATAGTTTCCAGCTCGATCAGCACCAATATCAGATCAAGCTCGCCGGTTCGCCGGTCGCGCAAGGGATTGTTCACCCGGGGATGTTTCTGGCGATTGACTCGGGTATGACGACCGGACGTGTGCCTGGGTTGTCGACGAAGGATCCGGCTTTTGGCAGTCCCGCCTTGTGGATCGAAGGGGGGCAGCGTGAGCAGGCTGAAATGTGCGGTTATACGGTGGTCGATCCGGGGGCCGTGGTCGCCACACATTTGACTGAAACAGTTCGCCGTCATGCCGACGAGATACTCACTCGCGATGCGACTAAACACTTGATTAAGGAGTTACAGCAGACCTCGCCGGCGGTCGTGGAGGAGTTGATTCCGAATCAGCTCAAGTTGTTTGAGGTACAGCAAATCCTTCAGATGCTTTTGCGTGAGCAGGTGCCGATTCGTCAGTTGGCAGTGATTCTGGAGACGCTTGGCGAGTATGCTCCGCGGACTAAGGATCCGATTTTGTTGACAGAGTTCGTTCGGGCTCGCTTGGCCCGGACTCTTTCGACTCGTTACCGCGACAAAGACAATCGATTGTATGTCGTGACGCTTGATCCGGCTTTGGAAGATCGGATTCGTGCCGGCTTTGAGCACACCGAGCGGGGGTTGTTTATCCGGATGTCGCCCCAGGCTGTAGAGGCCATATGTCGGGCGATTGGCAAGTGTTTGGAAAAAGTGACCACAGCCAATCGTCCACCAGTCGTGCTGGTCAGTCCGCAGATTCGTGCGGCGCTCAGAGAACTAACCACCTCGCATTTGCCTGACTTGATCGTACTGAGCTACAACGAGATTACTCGCGATACAAAGATCGAAGCTGTGGCGATGGTCACAGATGTGAAGTAGGAGACGTGTGATGGATGTGAGAACCTATCGTGCTCCCACGATGTACGAAGCGCTGGCGATGGTCCGCCGGGATCTGGGGCCGGACGCCGCCGTGTTGCACACCCGTGAGGTCCAGACGCGGCGGCTGTTTGGCTTGATCCGTGGCGTACGCCAGATTGAGGTGACGGCTTCGACTGAGGTGAAGGTGCCCAGTCGTCTCCCGCCGCGTCCATCCCTTGCGGCCTCGGCGGCGACGTTGCGTCTTGCGGAGCCTTCGACCGGTGCGCCGGCAGTCGCGTCATGTCCGACCGGTTTGGCCGCCGTGCCGGATGACGTCAAAGGACAGTTGAACAATCTCCAGAATATGGTTCAGGAACTCTGCCGTCGTTCGGGAGGTAGCAGCCATCGCGACTTGCCTGAGTCGCTTTTCCGTCTTTTTGCCGACCTGATTGACGCCGATTTAAGCGAGGAGACGGCCCGGGAACTGATCGAGCAGGTGCGTGGCGAGGCCGCCGTCAACGAGTTAGCCGATCCGCTGCTTCTGAAAGCTCGGATCGCCCGACTGCTGGAAGAGGAGATCCGGGTGACTGGGCCGATTCGTGTGACCCCGGGGCGATGTCGCCTAGTGGCCCTGGTTGGGCCGACTGGCGTGGGCAAAACGACGACGATAGCCAAGCTGGCTGCGATTTACCGGCTCAAGGAAAAGCACAATGTCGGGTTGATCACTGTTGACACCTACCGCATCGCGGCAGTCGAGCAGCTGCGCACTTACGCCGACATCATCGACCTGCCGATGCAGGTGGTGTCTTCGCCGCGTGAAATGCACGAGGCGGTACGCCGTCTTGGGGCGATGGATCTGATCCTGATGGATACCGCCGGCCGCAGTCCCCGCGATGAGATCAGGATTCAGGAACTTAAGTCGTTTCTTACCGAAGCCGGGGCTGATGAGGTGCATCTGGTGCTCAGTAGCGTAGCTGCCGCACGGACCCTCCAGCAGACTGCGGAGCAGTTCGCTTCTGTGGGTACGACGGGGTTGATTTTAACGAAACTTGACGAAGCGACCGGGTTGGGAAGCCTTCTGCCCCTGGTGCGTACGAGCCGTTTGCCACTGAGCTATGTGACCAATGGCCAGAATGTGCCTGATGATATTGAGATCGCCCATCCCTCCCGTCTTGCCCGGCTCGTGCTAGGCATGGAGAGCGCCTTTGGCGGGTAAGGGAAAAGGCTGGATGACAAACCATCAAGTCCCGCTGTTCGGTTTTTGAGTTTCCTCATGAATGATCAAGCAGATGAATTACGGCAACTGGTGAGCCAGGGGTGGCTTGCGCCGGATCGAAAGGCCGGCGAGGCTAGACTGTTGGTCATTGCCGGTGGAAAGGGGGGGGTCGGAACAACCACTGTCGCGATCCATCTGGCGGAGGCGTTGGTCCTCGGGGGTTTTCACCCTGT
>CAZLDQ010000012.1:44574-46794 GCA_964558295.1 uncultured Planctomycetaceae bacterium
CCCCCCCCCCCCGCCCCCCCCCCCCCCCCCCCCGCCTCGCCCCCCCCCGGCCGTCACCCTGTGCTGGTCGATGCTGATGTGGACGGCGGAAACACGGCCATGCTTTGTGGCATTCAAGAGCGGTACACGATTGCCGATGTGCTGGCCGGCCGTAGGAGTGTGCAGGAAACATTGGAGTCAAGCCCGGCGGGAGTTCGCGTGCTGGCTGGAGCTTGGGAACTAGGCGTCTTGGCTGACGGTTCGGCAACTGCCCAGCAACGGTTGTTGGGGCAGTTGAAGGGATTGCGTCATCTGACCGAGGTTGTCGTGGTCGATGTGGGAAACAGTTGGAGTCGTTGGACCCGCCGCTTCTGGCAGGCTGCCGATAGAGTCCTGCTGGTCACGACCAGCGAATTGGCTGCGATCATGGACACCTACGCCTCGGTCAAGAGCTTGGCGGCTGGCCAACCAGGGATTTCCCTGGAACTGGTGGTGAACATGGCGGCTGATGCTGATGTCGCCCAGGATGTCGAGAGACGACTGACGCGGGCTTGTCAACGCTTCCTCGGGCTTCGCTTGAACACCGCTGGTCATCTGCCGTATGTGGCACCGAGTGTCTCGATGGTGAGCGATCTGGAGAACGTTGGGGGACTGGCGTCGTCCGCTTTCCTGAAGCAGGCGTTCGAGGAATTGGCGAAAACCGTGGCCGCGAGGATTGAGCTAGTGCCGATTCGCTCGCTGTCTGCGGCGTGAGGCGAGACGGTTGAAACGGGCGGAGTTGTGTGGCGGTTTGAGTGTTTTTGGATTGGGAGAGTCATACTAATTATGGAATTCTGAGAAAACCTCAACCCCGGGCTGGGGAGCTGCCGATATAGTAAGAACAGTCTCGGCAGCGACATGACCGTCAAACTGTACCGATTGGGTAAGGTTTGGCGGACCCCGGGGAAGACGTGTGGCTCGAATCTATGCCGGCATTTTCGGTCTTGTGGCGTTTCTGACTCTGCTCATTCGTGGGCTGATCCGCGATGCAGACACGACTCAACTCGTGCTTGCCGCGTGGGGCGGCCTAGTGGTGTTCGCAGGATTAGGGTACGTCATTGGCTGGATAGCGGGCCGGGCGGTAGAAGAGTCGGTCAATGCGAGAATTGCGGCGGAAGTGGCCGCCAATCAAGCAGCCGGTTCTTCCGAGCCACCTGGAACAGCAACCTGATTTGAACTCATTTCCCCCAGCGGAGCCGACCTGTCGGAGGCAAGGATTGACAGGAGTGGCAACCGGAAGGATACGCCGAGAGGGAACTCAATCTTAGAAGCGCAGGAAGCGCCTTCAGGGAGGAATACATGGCAACCACTGTCGCTCCAGAAGATGTGGAGCAACTTTGGATCGAGTTCAAGAAGGATTCGAACAACCAGGAACTACGCAACCGGTTGGTCGAAATCTACTTGCCGCTGGTCAAGTACAATGGCGAGCGGATCTGGTCACGCTTACCGGAAGGCGTGGAACTGGACGATTTGATTTCTGCCGGCGTCTTCGGTCTGATGGACGCTATTGATGCCTTCGATCTCTCACGAGGCGTGAAATTCGAGACCTATTGTGTACCGCGAATCCGTGGGGCGATGCTTGACGAACTGCGGACGATGGATTGGGTCCCCCGCCTTGTCCGTTCGAAGGCCAGCAAGCTGAACGAGGCTATCAAGACGTTGGAGGCCCGTCTGGGGCGGCAGCCGAATGAAACGGAACTGGCCGCGGAGTTGAACATCTCGGTCGAAGAACTCGAGAAGATGATGCTCGACGCCAACGCCGTCAATTTGATCAGTCTCAACAAGAAATGGTACGAGACTGACAGCTATAAGGACGTTCGTGAGATCGATATTCTCGAGGACAAGAAGGGTGAAGATCCCACGCGACGCATCCAGAAGAACGACTTGATGCGTCTGGTCACTAAGGGATTGAATCGCAACGAACGCCTGATCATCATCCTGTACTATTACGAAGAACTGACGATGAAAGAGATTGGCGCCACACTCGACTTGTCTGAGAGCCGGGTGAGCCAAATGCACAGTTCGATTGTCCAGCGGCTGCAAAGCCAACTTGGCCGGCGTCGCCCCGAGTTTGGCGGTTGAGTCGATACGCCTCTCCCCCTGTTACAAATCATCGAACCCCCGGTGAAACCACCGGGGGTTTTGTCGTGTATGCCGAGCATGTTTGACGGTTTGGAGGTGCAAGTCCTCTCCCAACCTGAT
>CAZLDQ010000013.1:0-40964 GCA_964558295.1 uncultured Planctomycetaceae bacterium
GCCGTCCCCAGGTTGCACCACGCGTCGACGTCGTACGGATCGTTCCCCGTCGCGCGGCCAAGCACCTCGATGGCGCGCTCGTACTGCCGACGGAACATCAACACCAGACCATAGTTGCCCAACGCCTCCGGAAACGCCGGCTCCACCGCCAGCACGCGCTCGAACTCCGCGATCGCCGCCTCCCACTGACCACCGCGAGCCAGTGCCTGGGCCAGGCGGCTCCGCGCCGTCAAGCTCTCCGGCTCCGCCGCCAACGCCCGCCGGAACAGGGCCTGCGCATCGCCGTACCGGCCGACGTTCACCCACACCTGCCCCACGCCGATCAGCGTGCTCTTGATCGTCTGGTCGCTCACCCTTCAAGCCCCGTTGGCACAACCGGCCAATCCGGCGATCACGCCTAATCCCTCCAAGGCCCCCTGGTATTTCCTCGGGCTCCAGGAAATGCTCGTCTATTTCGATCCGGCGATTGCCGGCGTGATTCTCCCGGCGTTCATCATCCTTGGACTCATGGCGATTCCCTATCTTGATTTCAACCCAAAGGGAAGCGGCTACTACACGATCGACCAACGGCGATTTGGTTATCTGACCTTTCAGTTCGGTTTCTTGCAGTTGTGGATTCTGCTGATCCTGATCGGCGTTTTCTTCCGCGGACCGAACTGGAGCTTCTTTGGCCTCTACGAACCCCGCGTCCCCCACAGACTTGAGGCGTTGAACAATATCAAGCTTTCCGAATACTTCTGGATCGTCGCGCTAGGTCGCAGCCAGCCGCAAGCCACCCCCGGCGCCGGCCTGCTCGCGGAATTGGCAACGATCCTTTGGCGGGAAATCGCCGGGATCGTCGCACTCGGCGTCTACTTCGTCCTCCTCCCACTACTCTTGGGCCGAACCTTGTTGAAGACCTTGCGCCAGCGGATGGGATTCGGCCGCTACATGATCCTGATCCTGTTGGGGCTCATGATGCTCGCGTTACCACTGAAGATGCTCCTCCGCTGGACGTTTCAGCTCAGCTATGTGGTGAGTATGCCGGAGTACTTCTTCAACTTCTAAGGGATTCAGACGAACAGCACCTACTGGGCGGAACACCACAGAGGGCGTTCCCTACAGGGGTTCCGCGGCCGTTTCGTTGATCCGGTCGCGATGGAAGAAGGCCGTCCGGGCCAGGGCGACAGCGGCGGCGCCGACAAAATAGACGGCGGACAGCCCGGCAAACCCATAGGAAAGGCCGTGCGCCGGGCCGAACCACTCCCGGCATTGGCCAAGCAGCCACGGCGCCGTGGATCCGGCCAGAAAGGCGATCATCACCGTCACCGCCACGGCGGAAGCGCGGTGACACGGTTCGATCACGTCGAACAGCGCCGCATGAGTGTTCGATTCGTACAAGCCGCGGAACCAGCCAAACAGCGCCAGCCCCAGGCAGGCCAGCGTCAAGTTCGGCGCCAAGCCCATCAGAAGGATCGACGGAACTCCGAGCGCCATGGCCACGGCCTGAAGCTCCAACCGCACGGTGGGCCGCCGCACGACCAGCCAATCGGTGAGCGGGCCGCCGATGCTGATGCCCACCAGTGCCGGTAGATGATGCCAGAACATCGAATAGCCGCCGGCCAAGGCCAGGGAAAGATCCTGTTTCTCGCGGAGAAACTCGGGGGCCCAGACGATGAACCCGTTGTTGACAAACACAATCGCCGTCAAGCCGACGGTCAGCATCAGGGCTGTGGGAATGCGAAAGACCACGCCCAAGGCTTCGAGCAAACCGCCAAGGCCCGGCGTCATTTGAGCTGGTTGGGGATCGGGCGAATCCTTGAGGCGAAAGATGAACACCAGTCCCAGCAGGATTCCCGAACCGCCAAACACGTAAAACGCCGATCGCCAGCCCCATTGCTCGGCAATCCAGCCGCCGAGAAAACCACTGGGCATCACGCCGATATAGAGCGCCCCTTGATGAAGCGACAAGGCCAGAGCCCGGGTTCGGTGGTGAAACTTGGCCATTAGCGGATAAGCGGCCGGCGCATAGAAGGCCTCGCCACCGGCCGTGGCCACGCTCCGCAATAGAATCAGCCCCAAAATCCCCTGCACGCACCCGGTAAACAGGGTCGCGGTGCTCCAGAAAAGCAGGCTGCAGGTGATAATCCAATTCTTCCGGAGCCGGTCACCGGCAATGCCCCCTAAGGGCATGATCAGGGCAAGCGTCAGAAACAAAATCGAGCCAACCAAGCCAAGTTGGGAGTCGCTCAGGGCAAGATCCGACCGGATCCCCGAAATCACGACACCGTAGATCGCGCGATCGCCCTGGTGGAAGAAGAACGCCAGGCACAGCAGGAGGAGCAACTCCCACTTATAGTACACCGGAAGCGATCGCCCAGCCGCATCGGGCTGCGAAGACGGGACGGCGGGTTTCGTGACTGACACCGGATCAAGGCCCATCGGTTTACGCTTTCACAATCAGGTTAGGTGAGGTTGTTCTTCCGAAGCCGCTCGATCGCCAACGCGACCGGCGACTCTCCGTGCTTCTGTGCTTCTCCGGACCAGGCCAACTCGTGTATCGCTTCATGCAAGGCAACGCACGCCGACGCATAATCCACGCCGGTCACCTGCGCAATGAGACGAGTTCCCCGATCAATCAACTTCTTGTTACTCGGTTTGACAAACACCATCCAGTTGCCCCAAATCCGGCCCAAACGGGCCATTGTCGCGGTTGAGATCGTGTTGAAGACCAGTTTGACCGCCAAATGTGTCCACAGTCGCAACGGAGACGCAGGCAAGTCGCAGCCAACTTGGAAACAGGCTTTGTCAAGAGCGTGTTCTGTGTCCGCTCCAATCTGGATTACAGCCGCTTGCTTGAACCCCGTCGCACCGGCAATCTCCTTGACCAAGGCATCCCCCGCGGCCTGGCGCCTCGACTCCTTCACGTTGACGCGGATCAGAGCGGATGCGTCAACCGCATAACGGCAAGGGTCGTCCTCGTTGCCAATACGGAATTTGTAAATCTCATCGTTGCCAAGTTTCGGCGGATGGGAACAGAGCAGTTCCGGGGCATTCAACCGCGCGTACACCTTGGCATCCCAAGCGAGCCCCCGGGGGGGCCGCTCCAACATCCGAGTCCATGCTTCCGTAGTCGACCAACACGGCGTCTTGACGAACGCCCAAGAGTCCGGCGAGACCGCATCGTCGTGCTTTCGAAAGGTGGGGAGACTAAAGGTGGGAGAGCGTTCGGTCGTATCGGTGAGAATGTCCAACAGAACATCGTCAGTCAAGTACGTGACCAATCCCTGCCGCTGATAGACCCCTTCTTCCAAACAAACACATTTCGCCAGTGTTTGGACTGTTGTCGGCTCGCGAAGCTGCGCAAGCAGCGTCTCAAACCGCTTGGGATACGTCTCCGGCGCAAGGCCCAGTCCACCGATCGAGGCGCATTGCTCAGGCGTCAGATGATCCTCGAGGAACCGCGAGAGGGCTACTTCCATCGCGGCACCGACGACCAGCAGTTCGATCGTCACGGCCTGCATCCGTGTCGACCCAGCGATGGCCATGGGGCCGGTCGTCAGGTCGAGCTTGGTAATCCGCGGTTCTTCGATCACAGCCCGTGAACGCTCGACATGCTCGACCAACAGAGCTGTGGGATTGTTGTAGACAAAGAACACCCGGGCACCTACGTCGAGCCCTTCCCAAGCGGTGCCAATCACAAAGGGGGTCTCACCGCCTTCGGTAATCGCAATCACCACGTCTCCCGCAGCGACGCCTCCCTCGCGGAGTTGATAGCGGCCAAACTCAGGAAAATCTTCAAAACCCTCTACGGATCGAATCAGCGCAAAATCCCCGCCCGCCATGACGCTATAGACACGGTCGACCAACTCCGACAAACCGGACGACCACTCGGAATGCTCGCGTGTGAGACTCTTCCAGAATCGCCGCCAAGCCGCTTCGAGCAGAATACTCAGTCGCCCCGTGGCCCCGCAACCCGTGAGAAAGACGCGGTTGCCGGAATGAAGGGCGGCTACCAAAGCCTCCACGAGTTCGGAAAACGCCGCCTGCCCCATCACGTCCCGGGCACGGGGAGCGATCTCCGTATCGACGCGAAGCAACTGATCAATGCCAGCTTCGATGCTCTCCGCAATAGTCTTGGAGAGGTCCGCTGTCGTGGGATGGGAGGATTCCGTCACAAGGGTGCCGAGCCGAAACGCTTGCTCCTCGGCAAGGAAACGTGCGGCTGATTCCTTCGCGATTTGCGACGTGCGGCCGTGGCCGGATATTCTTGCTGTAATGCTCATGGCGTCATTCTACCAGAGGTCACATCCAGAGCAAAAGCCCTCAGGAATCGGTCCCAGGCTCCCATCCCAACGTCAACGCCGTTTGCGGCAAGCTATCGTTCCCCCCCGCCGCCGCAAGTCCATCGTCATAGACTCCCAAGCTCATCAAGGTGCCCAGTGCCATGGTTTCTTTGAACAAACGGACGGCGTCGTCGGCATACGGTCCGTTTGTTCCACCTGGACGGCCTGCCGGAAAAACGCATGGATTGGTCTCCTGCAGACGTCGTCTCCGAGCGTCTCCCCCGACCGCAATTGACCGGCAAGCGGTGGAACGAATCCGTTCATTCATGGCAGCACTCCAACAGGCAAAATGCTCGGGGAGAAAGTTCAACCTTCTGGATCGGATTTTGGCAATCCAAGGTGCCACAACGCCGGCGCCCCGTCTCATCAATCCGGTACACACACCGCCGCTCGCGCAAACCGTAGGTATCAACGTTGATCGGCACGTTCAACTGGACCGGATTGTCAACGATGCTCGCGAAGACCAGAGCCACGTTGCCATCCGGAGCGCGCCAGGCACTGGTCAAGACCGAAGGACAGGATTTCGTCGAAGTGACCAAGGGGACATAGATCGACACCCGGGCAAATTCCACGTCGCACGGGGGAACCTGAAGGGCAGGGGGGCGCAGCCACGTGCCGTGGAGCAGGTATTTCCGAGCCCGTTGCCGAGTCTGAGCCAGACGCGTCACATAGTCCATTTCTTCGGATCGTTCGTCCAACTGGCTCGCCTGGAAATTTGCCAACATTGGTTGCTGCCCCCAGACAAATGTCCGAGCTTGATCCAGATAGAATTGCCGCGAAAACCTTCGCTCCAGGAGGGTCAACTGTTTGGCCGGGGCATGCTCCTGTGGCCAAAACTCCTCGTAGGGCGGATGGACCAGCGACGAATAGTTGCCGAACGTGATCGCATCGGCATGGTACACCGCCTGGAAAAAGGGGATCACTTCCCAGGGATGATTTGGCGGCGAGTAGCGTTCCTGACTCACGTCCAACACGAGCATCAGATCCAAGGAGGATAGCCACGCCTCTCCGCAATGCTCCCCCGCCAGCGCAGGCTCTCGCTCCTTGGGGTTCCGCGTGCGAATGTCATCGGTCAACTGTCCAAAGCCGTCAAGCCAATAGCGGCCATAGCCACGTGCGTGCCCATGGCTAGTGTCGTAACATGGCGCCGTCATACAAGCCTGATCCATATACACCCCGTCGGCCTTCAGGTCGCAGAGGGCCGCGTGGGCCAATGCGGCATACTTCTTGCGCCAAAAGGCGGTGCCCATACACATCGGCGCACACGGCGCGTTGGTAAACTTGTTGTAGACCTCGGCGGGGATCGTGCCATCGGGCTGCTTGGCGGCAAACGCAGCGGCCCCCTCGGCGGTCCAACTGGCGGTGTTGATTCCCCAGAGTCGCTGGTTCATGTAGAGCAGTGCATGGATGCCGTCGCGGTGAGCCGCTTCCAGGGCAGCCAGAAACGTATCCGTCCCTTCCCGCGGCGGCAAGTATTCGGGAAATCCTGCGTCATACGCGCAGTGGTGCCACCAGTGCCAAAGGACGCTTACCGGCACGCCAACCCGCTTCTGCATTTGGCTGGCGGGAGGCAAGACGCCCGGCGAACGCCCCCGATTCCACACCCAAAGTCCCGTTTCTTGAACCCAAGCGGGAACCAGTCCCCGATGGAGTCGCGCCCCTTCCGAAAACTTCCGGGCAGCCGACGAGACGCGGTAGAGTTCGGCGGCAGTGGTCCAATCGCCTTGAAAGGTTCCCAGCACAACAGGATAGGGCAACTCATAACGCTCGCCACCCGACTCGCCCTGTTCCGGCAAATGGATGACCTCGCAGTACATCTGGTGTTCGGGATCGCTCCAGACGGCAAACCGCTTGACGTAGGCCTGGGGGTCGTCGCAGGCTGCATAGAATCCTGGTCCTCCGTCTTCGTAGTAGGCGAGGCACTGGAGCGACAATCCCGGGTAGAGCCACTCAAAACGTCCCCCGCGCCCCTGCGAGCCCTCTAACCGGGTTCGCGGATTAGCCAGAAGGACTCCCATCGATTTTGGAACGGCCAAAAACTCGTTCTTGCGCGGCGTCAGCGAGCCCACGCGCGGAAATCGGATCCTTTCCACCAGAACCTGCGAGGGTTTTTCAACCGCAAGCCCCCAACGGCTCATCGAGGCATCCTGGTCATCGAGCTTGACGGTTGCCTCCACACGCACCGTTTTCCCCGACGCCGCCCCCGCGTTTTTCCAAACCAGTCGCAAGCCCCCGGGCATGGCCTCGACCTGGGGCGGTCCGCAGTCATCAGCCGAGAATGTCTTGGCCGTCTCGCCGTCGCGAACCGTAAGCTGCCAGAGTGCGACGGTCTTCTCCTTCGGGGAGAGCTGATTGAACCCGCTCTGAACCTCGACCAGTTCACGACAGGCGCCCGTGCGGGTATCGATCCCCAGTTGCAGACTCCGATTGCTGATCCGCTGGAGCGGCTCCCCTTCGGAGGAGAAACCCACCACGGGAGCGGTCGCCAAGCAACCGATCAGGACAACGACTGCGGTGTAATGGCGTAACATTCGTACCTCCGAGGTGGAGACTCGTTCTTGAATCCTGACCTTGAGTGTGCCAGCGACCTTGGGAGTCTGACCATGGAAAATGGTTCTCGGTTGGAATATGATAAAGGATAGTCGTCCGACAAGGCCTGCGGCAATGGCCGTTTCGGCCAAACTCCTTGTCACTTTCGGTCACCCGCCCATGGTCAAACGCCTCCGCATCGCGCTGTTGATCGAATCGTTCCTCGAATACGGCCGGGGGATGTTGCGAGGGATCGCCGATTACTCGCGTACGCAGGGGGGCTGGTCGATCCGCCATCAGCCGTGGAGCATGGGGGATGTGCTCCCACCGGGCCTCCGCGATTGGCGACCTCAGGGAATGATCGCCCAATTGGAGAGTCGGCAGCTTCTCAACCGTGTTCACCGCTTGGGGATTCCCGTCGTCGATCTGTTTGCGTTGCCTCCTTCGGCCCAAATCCCAACCGTCGTTCCCGACCACGCGAAGGTTGCCCAATTGGCGGCGGACCATCTTCTGGAGCGAGGCCTCGCGCATTTCGCCTATTGTGGTCTTGGCGGCGTCTACTTCTCCGAACGGCGAGCCCAACAGTTCTCGGAGATTCTGGCCAAGGCCGGCTATTCGGTCGACGTGTACCAAGGACGTCAACCACGTACCGTGCCGACGTTCCTCACCGCGATTGCCGACTCCATGCGCGACACGACGCGACTGGCCAATTGGCTCCAGAAGCTTCCCAAGCCTGTCGGCATCATGGCGTGCGATGATATCCGCGCCCAGCAGCTGATTAACGTTTGCCGGGAATGCGAGATTGCCGTGCCCGAGGAGGTGGCTGTCATCGGGGTGGGCAACGACGAAGTGCTGTGCGAGCTTTGCGATCCACCGCTTACGAGTGTGGAGCTCAGTACCCGGAGGATCGGGTTTGAAGCGGCCGCCCTGCTGGATCGGATGCTCCACTCCCGATCGGCCTGCGAAAGCGTGATCGTAGCGCCGCGGGGCGTGGTCGTCCGCCGATCCACTGATCTGTTGGTTATCCCGGATCCCGACATTCTCGAAGCCTTGCGACTCATCCGGAACCATGCTTGCGAGGGGATCTCGGTCGATTCGATTCTCGAAAAGCTCTCGCTCTCGCGCAGCACGCTGCAACGGAGATTCAAGCAGTATCTGGGGCGATCACCCCATGAGGAAATCGCACGCATCCAACTGCTTGCCGTCCGAGACCTGCTTACCCGAACCGATCTCTCGTTGGCACAAATCGCCCAACGGACGGGATTTTCCGACGCCGCCCGGATGTGCAACCTCTTCAAGGCGAAGGCCGGTTGTACTCCGGGCCACTACCGAAGGACATCCCGCATCGCGAAAGCGGCCCTGGACAGCCCCCCCACGACGTTGCCACCGCTCCGGTCGGAATAATCATCACCGCCCGATTTGCGGGGAAATGCCCCGGAGGACAGAGGTAGCCAATGGACGAAACGATGGGGTAAACTGGTGAGATAGCAGTTGCCAGGCATCCCGCCGCCGCTGCGCGGCTTGTGCCCATTGCCCAACTCGCACCGCCATGCCTTCTCCCGACGAGACCTTCTACAACCTGAAACGGCTCCACGTGGTGTTTGCCGTCTCGTCGCTTGCCCTTTTGGCGGTCACCTTGTGGATGCTGGCCGTCGACCCCCAACGCGAATGGAAGGTCACCCCGCAGACCTATCGCGATCAGATCGAGCCCTGGCTTGCCAATCATCATCCCACACACGACGCACTGCAACGGCCCTCGGATTTGCAACAGCCCAGCCTTGGCAAGCGTCTCTTGCGTCTGCCGTTTATTGACGCCCTTGGCCGACCGCTGGCCATTGAGCAGATCTGGCTCCCGGAGTTGACCATCAACTACAACTTCCGCCAAGTCGCACGGTTCGACCGTTGCACCACCTGCCATCAGGCGATCGACAAGACCATGCCCGGCTCGCCTTCTTCGCCGGCATGCTTCAGCGAACAAACCCTGGCGATCAAGCTCCCCACGCCTCGGAAGCCGCCCAACCCGGCCGACACAACGCTCCAGGCGATCTACGGCCTGTCGCTTGCCCAGGAGGGCATCCTTGCCCCAGAGCTGCCGACCGTTGGACTGGTGTCCCCGTTCTCCGCCGCCGCCAAGGCCGATCTGCTGGCAGGCGACATCATCACCAAGGTCAACGAGACTCCAGTCTCCACTCGCGACGAAGTCATCGAGCAACTGCTCCGTCCACACCGGTGGGGCGAACCGGTTTCTCTGGAGATTCGCCGGGGACTGCCCCCCCCTTATCGCTCGCACCCGCGGCTCGACCTGTTCGCCGGCCCTGCCAGTCCGCATCCAATCGGCGAGTTTGGTTGTACGATTTGCCATGCAGGGCAGGGGAGCGCCACATCGTTCAAGTTCGCCTCGCACACACCCAACACCCCGGAAGACCGAGCCCGGTGGCAGAAGAAGTATGGTTGGTTCTGGAACCACGACTGGGGCTTCCCCATGCGTCCGTCGCGGTTCGTCGAAAGCAGTTGCCTGAAGTGCCATCACGACGTGGTCGACTTGGAGCCCACGCGGCGGTTTCCCGATCCACCGGCCCCCAAGCTCTTGGCCGGTTATCATCTCGTGCGTCAGAACGGCTGCTTTGCCTGTCACGAAATCAAGGGCGTAACGGCCACCGGCGAACGACTCGGACCGGACTTGCGACTGGAGCCCAATTACCACGAAGCGGCCCAGGCCCTGCTGGACCACGCGAATCTGACCGAAGAACAGCGTCGGCTGGCCCAAGAGATCGTCCAGCATCCGGAACGGGCCGAGCCTCGCCGGCAACTGACCGCCTCGCTGCAAGCCAGCAACGGTATCCTCGATCGGGATCAATCGTCTTTGGTAGCACTTCTGGCAACCGACAACCCGTTTCCTGGGACCATGCGCAAAGTCGGCCCCAGCCTGCGGGAATTGAGCGGCAAACTCGACCGGACGTTTCTTAACGCCTGGACGTGGCAACCGTCGCACTTCCGGCCCGAAACGCGAATGCCACAATTCTTCGGCCAGTACGAACACCTGGAAGGAGAAACGCTGGCCAATACCCGGCGGCTGGAAGCTGTCGAGGTCCAGGCGATCAACGAGTATCTGTTGGCTGTCGCACGGCCCGTAGCTCCCTTGAACGCCCCCCAAGGCGTCTCCGAGCCGCCGTCGGCCGACCGAGGCAAGAGACTGTTTGAGTTCCAGGGTTGTCTGGCCTGCCACAAACACAATGACTTCCCGGAAGGTCAGGCCACGCAAGGGCCGGACCTGTCGAATCTCGGCGCCAAGCTTACGACTCCCGCCGGTGTGACGTGGCTAGCCAGTTGGCTCCGCGATCCGACGCGGCACTCGCCGCGCACGCTGATGCCCAATCCGATGCTGGCATCGCCAAGCCAGGGGATGCAAAGTGATCCGGTTGCTGATCTGGCGGCCTATTTGTTGTCATCGCGCAACTGGCAGCCCCAAGACGTCCCTCCCCTGATCGAAGCCGATCTCGATGCCTTGGCCCTGGAGCACCTGAGCAAAACGTATCCCAAGAGTCTGGCTCAACAGTTTTTGCGGGAGGGCATTCCCGCGTCGATGGCCGACGAGGTGCAAGGAGACGCCTTGGAACTGGTCGGCCCGATCACCCAAGCGAAGAAGCTCCGCTACGTCGGCCGCCGAACAATCCGTAAGCGGGGCTGTTCCGGTTGCCACGACATTCCCGGCTTTGAAACGGCCCCATGGATCGGTCCGGCTCTGTCCGACTGGGGCCGGAAGCAGGAATCGCTCTTAGCCTTCGGGCAGGTCCATCAATTCCTCGCCAAGAGCACCACGGGTCAACTGGCCGACGCACCGGACACGACCTTCTTCGAGGAAGCCGTACAAGCCCAACGACGCGAGGGGTTCCTCTGGCAGAAACTGAAGGCCCCGCGAAGCTTTGACTATCAAACCGCTGCGAACAAAGGCTTCAATGAACAGCTCTTGATGGGCCGCTTCACGCTTTCCCCCCAAGCGCGTGAAGCAATTATCACGTTCGTCCTCGGCCTGGTCGCTGAACCACCCACGGAGAAATACGTCGCCAAACCCGACCGTCGCCGCCAGGCGATCATTGAAGGCCGGAAGGTCTTGGATCAGTACGGCTGTGCCCTGTGTCACACCCTGGAGATGGAGCGTTGGGCATTCCACTACGATCCCGCAGACGCCGAAGAACCGGGGAAGATCGACGACTTCGCCTTCATGGCCCCCACGTTCTCGCCCGCCCAATTGGCCGCGTCGATGAAAATCGACCGCCGCGGATTGGGGCATGCCGAGGTCGTTGGCATGCCCCGAGTCGACGCCCAAGGAAAGCTCCAGTTGGTCGACGGTGATGAAGAAGACGAACAGGGCGTCCCGCTGCCCATGGCCAGTTTCACCCTCTGGGAGCCGGCCGCGATTCACGGCCAGGTATGGCGAGTGGGCGGGGCTGACCTGTTGGTCTATCAACATCAGCTTACCGGCACGCGAGCCCCTTGGGGCGGCACTTTTGCCCGACTCCTCTATCCCAAAGCCCTGGCCGACGCAAAGGCCCGTGGCTCCTCGGCCTCCGAGGTTGAAGCCTGGGGATGGGGCCCGCCGCCACTGGTACATGAGGGGTCGAGGGTTCAGCCGGCTTGGCTCTACAACTACTTGCTCGCCCCAACGGTGATCCGGCCGGCCGCCGTACTCCGCATGCCTACATTTCATCTGTCCACGGACGAAGCCGGCAAGCTGGTCGATTATTTTGCCGCTGCCGCCGGGGCCGAGTTCCCTTACAGTACCGATCCGCGCCGCCAGAGCGGACGGTTGGAACATCTTACTCCGGAGCAATCGGCCCGGTTCGATCGAGCTTTGCGGTTGCTCACCGATCGGACGACCTACTGCGCCAAGTGTCACCTGATCGGTGACTTCAGCCCTGGCGGCGCAAACCGTACGATCCTGGCCCCGAACCTCGATCAAGTGAGCCGGCGGGTCCGGCCGGAATATGTGCGTCGCTGGCTTGCCAATCCGAGATCGGTCCTCCCCTATACGGCGATGCCCGTCAACTTCCCACCCACCGGTGATCCCAGGGGCCAAGACCTGTATCCTGGCAGCAGCCTCGAACAACTCGACGCCGTCACCGATCTGTTGTTGAACTACGACAGCTATATGCAGCGACGCATCTCAATTCGAGCGATCGTCGAGGAGCCGATGGCTCCGAAGCCCGCCCCAGCGAATGGACCCAAGTAGCCCGAACAGAGGAGCCAGCGCATGGCAGATCGCTTGCCCGTCGCTTAGACTAATAGAGTCGCGTTTCTTGCGTCCCAACTCATCCCCTTGCAGTCCCCCTCTGAGAGAGAATTGCTATGACGCATCGGCTGAACCGACGCCAGTTCTTCGCTAACTCGGCGGCCACCGCCGCAGGAGCAATGGCCGCCCGGTTCTTGGGCCCCGCGATTCTCAAAGGTGCGGAGCCCGACGAGTGGGGAGACTTGGTCGGCCGGCTGGTCTACGACGGACAGGCCCCGGAACGCAAGAAGCTTGTTGTCGACAAGGACGTCGATTGTTGCGGCAGATTCGACATCCGCGACGAGTCTCTCATGGTCGGGCCTGACGGCGGACTGGCCAATGTTTACATCTACGTGCGTACCCGAAAGGTGAGGATCTGTCCCGAACTGGCCGACACCGTGCCCGAGCGAGTCATACTCGACAATCGCGACTGTATCTTCCAGCCCCACTGCATGGCAATCTGGATCGACAAGCAGGAGTATTACATCGTCAACTCCGATCCTGTGGCCCAAAATGTCGCCTTCTCGCCGCTGGGCGACGTGCCGGCCAATATTGTGCTTCCCGTGGGAGGCGACGCCACCTGGAAATTCAAACGCAAACAGAACCTCCCAGTTCCAATCGCCTGCAACTACCATCCTTGGGAGAGTGCCTATATTCTGCCGCGCGAAGATCCATACGTGGCCATCACCACCGCCGACGGCAGCTTCCGTATTCCTCAGTTGCCCGTCGGCAAGTTGGAGTTTCAGGTGTGGCAGGAGCGGGGGGGGTATCTGGATACACCTCAGTGGCCGAAAGGACGCTTTGAGCTTACGATTAAGCCGGGGACCAATGAATTGGGGACGATCAAGTTGTCGCCAGCCTTGTTCGAGAAGTAGCCTTGCCAGGGATCGTACCACCGTTGTCTTGCTGGACTGTCTCCTATTCAAAACTACTCCCACCCGTAATGCACCGACCAACTGCACAAACGGTTTGCGTTGGAACCACACTGCTGGCATCATTGCTCCTCGTATCGGGGTGTAGCATCTCCGGGCCGGCCGAGTTCCCCTTGAATCTCGAAGGCCGCGCCCCGAAGACAGTCAGCCTTGCCCAGAACGAAGCCCTCAAGGAAGCCATGACGGCGTTATTCGGCACGCCGGACGAGCCGCGTGTTCCCGAAGGCTCGGGCTTGGCCCTGGACCGCTTGAAGGCCGCAGCCGGTCCCGTGGCCGGCGATGCGGATGGCACTCAACGGGGCCTGTTCCGGCAGCACTGTGTCAGTTGCCATGGGCTGGCCGGGGATGGAGCCGGCCCCAGTGCGTCGATGCTCAATCCCTACCCGCGTGACTATCGCTTGGGACTGTTCAAGTTCACCTCGACTCTGCCCGGTGTGAAGCCGACCACCGACGATCTTCAATCGACGCTCTTGCGCGGGATTCCCGGCACGGCGATGCCTTCGTTCGCCCGCTTGCCTTCCGAGGAGATTGCGGCTTTGCTCGAGTATGTCAAGTACCTGAGCATTCGCGGCGAGACCGAACGCTTCCTGATCCAACTCGTAGTGGATGAAGACGAATATCTGCCACTGGACATGGAGTATGTGAAAAACGAAGGACTGCGCCCGGTCGTAGCCGCCTGGGAAGCACCACAAAAGGCTCCCGGCTTGATCGTCACGCCGCCCCCGCGTCCACCGCTGAATACCCCCGCTGAGCGTCTCACCTCGATCGCTCGCGGGAAGGAACTCTACGCCACAAAGGATGCCCAGTGTGTGAAGTGCCACGGTCCCCAGGGCAAGGGCGACGGCGAACAGACGGACCTCTACGACGACTGGAACAAGCCCAAGCAGGGGCTGTCGCCTGCGCAAACCGCTGACTTGGCTAAGCTGTACAAGCTGCCCAGCCAGCAGATTCGTCCTCGCAATTTCACCAAGGGCATCTTCCGCGGCGGCAGCCGACCGGAGGATCTTTACCTGCGGGTCTACATCGGCATCAAGGGAACCCCCATGCCCGGCGTCGGTCCAACTCCCAGCGTCAAAGGAGTCTTCACCGCCGAGGAGATTTGGGATGTGGTAAATTACGTTCGCTCGCTAAGGAGTGACTGAACGAGAATGATCAATGATGCGTGATGAATGAAAAGCCGCGAAGAGGCAAGCCAGTGGCGTCGTCCCTTCACTATCCACTGCCCACGAATTCCTGACTACTCCATCCCATGCCCAACCACTCCCCCCCATCACCACTAGGCTCATCCTGGCCGCACCGCCTGGCTTGGCTGTTGGCATGCGCAACGTTTCCCTTGATTTGGAGGGGGGGACTGGTCACGACGTATGGGGCGGGAATGGCCGTGCCAGACTGGCCCAATACGTATGGCTACAACCTGTTCTTGTATCCGCTGGCCAGTTGGCTGACGGTTTGGGATGTGTTCTTGGAACATAGCCACCGGCTGATTGGGGCCGCGGTGGGAACCATGACGATCGTCCTAGCCGTAGGACTGTGGCATTCCGAACGGCGCCGGTGGCTTCGCTCCTTGGGCATCGCGGCAATTGTCGGCGTCTGTATTCAGGGAACTCTGGGCGGGCTGCGCGTGCTCGGCGATGAACTGCTCCTGGCCAAAATCCACGGTTGCACGGCTCCGCTGTTCTTCGCTCTCTGTGCGGCATTGGTCACCTTCACGTCACCCCGCTGGCAAGAAACCGGCCGGTCTCCAGAGTCTGTTGCGGTCGGCCGGCTTCCCAGATTCGCCCTGGCAGCGACCTTGGGCGTTTACCTCCAGATCGTGTTGGGAGCCCAGTTGCGACATCTCCCCCCTGGAGCAACCCCAGGCTGGTTTGCTTTCTGGACCTGGATCCATTTGATCGTTGCCGGCCTGGTACTCGTCGGCATCCTCGGGCTGACTGTAGCGGTGATTCGGCGTCCAGGCCACGAGCCGCTCCTGACCCGGCGAGCAACGATTCTCCTCTGGCTAATCGTTGTCCAAGTCCTCCTGGGACTAGCCACGTGGGTCGTGAACTTCGGCTTCCCCGCTTGGTTTCTGGACTATTTCTGGGATATCGATTACACCGTCGTTGCCGAAGGACGGCTGCAAGCCTTGGTGACCACGGCCCATATGGGCGTCGGCTCACTCTGTCTGGTGGCCGTATCATCTCTCACGCTCTGGCTGCTACGATTCTCTAGAACTTCAGCAAACCAGAAGACCGTCCCCGCAATAAAGGTCTGATGATTTGAATCAAGCCGTGCCCAACACGACGCAAGATCCACTTCCCGGACCGGAAGTTCAGCGGCCGGTATTTTCCTTGGGTCTTCCCAATCCTGAGCGTTCTGCTCTTAGCATGGCCTCGCTCTTCTCCCTCGCCAGCGCCTACTGGCAAGCCAGCCGGCCACGAATTCTGGCGATGCTGTTGTTGACGATGACGGCCACAGCCTTGGTCGCCGGCTCTCAACCACCTGCCTGGCCGTTGCTGTTCCATGCACTCGTCGGCTCGGCGCTGGTGATCATCGGAGCCATCGCGTTGAACCAGCGTCTGGAGTATCAGAGCGATGCCCGAATGCCGCGCACCGCCAGCCGCCCTCTCCCATCCGGCCGTTTGAGCCGCCGGCAAATGACGGTTTATGGCCTCGTGACAACGCTCCTTGGGTTGGCCGATCTGGCTCTCCTGGTCAATCGGACCGCTGTACTATTGGCCGCCACGAGTTGGACGATCTATGTCTGGATCTATACCCCGTCTAAACGGCTTGCCCCATGGCAGACGGCCATCGGAGCCGTAGCCGGGGCGATGCCCACCCTGCTCGGGGGCGCCGTGGCCGGCGCGGCCTTCAGTCCACATGCCCTCACGTTGTTCGGAATCGTCTATTTCTGGCAGTTCCCCCATGCCATGGCCATTGCTTGGCTCTACCGCGAGCAATTCGCCTCGGCCGAGGTGAAATTACCGACCGTGCTTGATCCGTCGGGCCGCTCGGCAGGGCTATTGTCACTAGCCGGCGTAATAGCCCTGTTCCTCGTTAGCCTTGTGCCGGTCATCACCGCTACTGCCGGCTGGGGATACCTTACGGTGATCGTGCTATTGGCCGTCGGCTACTTAATCCCAGTGATTCGGTTTCTTGTGCGGCCCAAAGCCACGACCGCCCGGCAGCTGCTCGGCGCTTCCTTTGTTTACCTTCCCGTTGCTATCGCCACCCTATTGGTGGTCTTGAGCTGGTAAGCGAAGCTGAAGCCGGCAAAGCCGGCCCCATCGGCCCCGTCTTCCCCCCCCGCTGCTACCGGTCCGTCTTTCCCCCAATCCCCTTTGTCTCTTATACTTGGAGATAGGACTTTGCCCGCCTGGGGCGACACACCCACGTGGGGAGAAGTATAGTCCGCGTGGCAAGTATTCCGAGCAGATCCCTTTTCCTTTGGAAGGACGGGTGGCAGGTATGCCGTCCTGCTGGCCAGCAAGACTTACTGCCGTTCTCACCATTCTGCTGCTCGTACTGCGCGCCGAGACACAGCTTCACGCGCAGTTGCCCGGATTGGTCGCCGCCAATCGCTTTGAGTTGGCCGAACGGGTCGAGTTGGATCGAGCCGATGCCACGGTCGCCCGGCATTTCGAACGGTTCAACGAGTTCACGGCCAGCGGTCAATGGGACGAAGCGGTCGAGACGCTGCGGCAAGTCATGGAGACCTCGGGCAGCAAGCTATGGGGCGTGACCGACCGGCGGTTCATCTCGGTCCGTGATTACGGCCAACTACAACTAGTCTCGCTACCGCCCGAGGCCTTGGCCCTGTACCGCCACCGGATCGATCCAGTCGCCAAGCGCTGGTATGACGAAGGCCTTGCCAGGCGGGATCGCCACTTGTTGCTCAAAGTGGTTGACGAAGCCCTGGCCAGCAGTTGGGGCGACAATGCCCTGTTCGTGCTTGGTGAAATGGCCCTCGAATCGGCCGACTATGCCGGCGCCCGGGCGTACTGGGAGAAGATCATTCCCGTCGAACCACCGGCCGACACGCCACGCACTTGGCTCTGTGTGGCCGACACGGACCTCGATCTGGCCACAGTCCGCGCCCGCCTGGTGCTCGTCTCGATCCTCGAAGGCTCGCTCGATCGGGCCCGGGAAGAACTGGCCCAGTTTACTCGGCTGCATCCCGCCGCGCGCGGACGATTGGGTGGGGAAGAACGCGACTACGCGGAAGCACTCAGCGGCCTGTTGGCAGAAGCTGCCAGTTGGCCCGCCCAGCCGTCAAGTCCCAACTGGGCAACGTTCGCCGGCTCTCCGCGGCGGAATCAACAGGCCGTCGCCGCCAGCGAGAACACCGTCCCCTCTTGGAGAGTCAAGATTCGTCCAGCACCGCCGGCCCACCATTCGCTCTGGGGCACCGGCATGCCGGCGCGCCGCGTGGCCGAGGATGCCCGGGCACCGCTCAGCTACCATCCCGTGTTGGCCGGCGACCTGCTCCTGGTCAACAACCAGATCGAAATCCTGGCTTTCGACGCCGCAACCGGTAAGCCAGCCTGGGGCCATGAAGACGCACAGATCTACCGCGACCAATTTGACGAAGCGGTCCATGCCAACTACAACCCGCCAAACAACCTCGGTGTTCCCCGGTTCACGATGACCGTCAAGGCGGGCAAGCTCTATGCGCGCATGGGGCCTTCGGTGACCCACCGGCCGCAAGAGCCCTCGCCGACGGCCCCGAGCGGCTACCTCGTCTGCCTCGACCTGGAAGCCGAAGGCCGACTGATGTGGCGCACGGTTCCCGACGGCCGCGAGTGGGCCTTCGAGGGATCGCCCGTAAGCGACGGGGCAAACGTCTACGTCGTCATGCGTCGCAGCGATATCCTGCCCCAAGTCCATGTGGCCTGCTTCGACGCCCAGAACGGCTCGCTCCGCTGGCGTCGTTTTCTCTCGGCCGCCGAAACGCCTGCGCGAAGCTCCTTTTTCGAGACAACCCACAACCTCCTGACCCTCAACCGCGACACGCTCTACTGCAACACGAACCTCGGCGCCGTGGCCGCCCTCTCGACTCACGATGGGCAAATCCGTTGGGTGAGTCTCTATCCCCGCGACCGCCAGGGCGACCTGCTCCAACCGGAACCGCATTGGTGCCGTGACCTCAACCCGTGCCTCTACGACCGCGGTACGCTCCTGGTCGCCCCCAGCGACAGCCGGCGCATTGTGGCCTTCGATGCCACGACCGGTCAGATCCTCTGGCAAACCGGCCCCGAGGTGAACGACGTGGTGCATCTTCTCGGCGTCGCCGGTAACCAGCTTATCGCCAGTGGCAACAAGCTCTATTGGATCTCCCTGGACGACGAGCCGGGCCGGGTCAAACACGTCTGGCCCGATGGCCCGGAGAAACCCGGCTTTGGCCGGGGGATTCTTGCCGGTCACCGGGTCTTCTTTCCCACACGCGACAAGATCTACCTCTTCGACCCGGCAACCGCCGCGCCCAAAGGCGTCCTTCCCCTGGCTCCCCACGGCCTGACCGGCGGCAATCTCCTCGTGGCCCACGGTCGCCTGCTCATTGCCGGCAATCAAGAATTGGTGGCCCTCGGCGGCCAGCCGAAGCCAACAACCGAACCGGACAACCAGCCCGCCCAGCAGCGATTCGCTTTAACACAGTCTTCTTCCCCAAACCCTTGAGGTTTCCATGCAGGAACCAGCCCCGTTCGAGAATGATGATGTCCAGGCCGTCGAGAAACTCAACGAAGCCTACCGGCAAATCACCGGCCAGTTGGGCCGGGTGATCGTCGGGCAGCGGCAGGTGATCGAAGAGTTGCTCGTGGCCATGTTCGCCCGGGGCCACTGTCTCCTGGTCGGCGTACCGGGGTTAGCCAAAACGTTGATGATCCGAACCTTGGCCGACGCACTCTCGCTCGACTTCAGCCGCATCCAGTTTACGCCCGACTTGATGCCCTCCGACATCACCGGCACCGAGGTAATCCAGGAGGACAAAGGCTCCGGCACGCGAGAACTGCGATTCCTGGGCGGTCCGATTTTCGCCAACGTCATCCTGGCCGATGAGATCAACCGCACCCCACCCAAGACCCAGGCCGCCTTGCTCGAAGCGATGCAAGAACATCAGGTCACTGTCGGCGGCAAGCGGCATCTGCTCAGCCAGCCGTTCTTTGTCCTGGCTACACAGAACCCGATCGAGCAGGAGGGAACCTATCCGCTTCCCGAAGCCCAGTTGGACCGCTTCATGTTCAACACCTACGTCGATTATCCCGAAGAAGAAGAGGAACTCCAAATCGTCAAGCAAACAACGGCCGACATCACGACGAGCATCACCCCGACGCTCAAGGCCGACGAGATCCTCGCGCTGCAGCACATCGTGCGTCGCGTACCGGTGGCCGACCATGTGGCCCGTTACGCCCTGCGATTGGTGCGGCTGACGCGTCCGAGAAACGACGACGCGCCGCAGTTTATCCGCGATTATATCAATTGGGGCGCCGGCCCTCGGGCAAGCCAGTATCTGGTGCTCGGTGCGAAAGCCCGGGCGGTGCTCCACGGCCGTTACTACGTCTCAACCGACGATATTGCCGCCGTCGCCTATCCCGTATTGCGGCATCGCATCATGACCAACTTCAACGCGGAAGCCGAAGGCGTCAAACCCGATGACCTCATCCGCCGCTTGCTGGCAACCGTCGCAAACGGCAAAGACGAAAGCTCCTCCGGTGGAAAACTCCCAGAACTATTTAGATCCGCAGACGCTCGCTAAGCTCCAGGGGCTCCAGCTCCGCGCGCGTATGATCGTCGAGGGCTACGTCTCCGGTGTCCACCGGAGCCCCTTCCACGGCTTCTCCATCGAGTTTGCCGAACACCGGGAGTACGCGCCGGGCGATGATTTGCGCTACCTCGACTGGAAGGTCTTTGGTCGTACCGACAAGTTTTACCTCAAGCAGTTCGAGGAAGAAACCAACCTCGTCTGCAATCTGCTGGTCGACGTCAGCCAGAGCATGCAATACCAGAGCGCCGATGCGCCGATGTCGAAGTTGGAATATGCCCAGTGCGTGGCCGCCGCCCTGGCGTACCTGATCCTCCAGCAGCAGGACAGCGTAGGACTGGTCACCTTCGACAAGGACATCCGCGCCCTGGTCCGGCCGAGCAGTAACCCCTCGCATTTGGAACAGATCCTGCATGTGATGCAAGAAGCAACCGCCGATCGCAAGACGGCCACCGGGCCGATTTTCCACGATCTGGCCGAGCGGTTCAAGAAACGGGGGATCGTCGTAATCCTCAGCGACCTGTTCGACGATGTCGACTCGATGATGGCCGGGCTGAAGCACTTCCGCCACCGTCGGCATGAAGTGGTACTGTTCCACGTGCTCGATCCGGCCGAATTGGACTTCCCCTTCAAGAAGACCACCCTCTTCCGCGGCCTCGAAGAGCTTCCCCAAGTACTTGTCGAGCCGCGTTCCCTGCGCAAGGCCTACCTGCGGGAGTTCGATGCTTATGTGCGCCGGCTCAAGCGAGGCTGCCGGATGCACCGGATCGACTATGTCCAGATGCGAACCGACCAGTCGCTCGACGTGGCGTTGTCGAGTTACCTGGCGTCGCGAATGACGAAAATGCGTGGGTAGTGGATGGTGGATAGAGTGTAGTGGAGTGTAAGAGTGGCGACAAGGCGTGTCAAAAGAGACGGCGATGACCACGCAACAAGCGGTGGCACGGTTTTGTTTTCCGTGCTACCGCTGGTCGCTTTCAGTGTGCTCAGTCCGGCGATGCTCGGCTGGCTAGCAGCGGCGGTGATCCCGCTGTTGATCCATCTGTGGAGCCGACGACGGTACCGGGAAATGTCGTGGGCGGCCATGGAATACCTGCTGGCTGCCCTGCATAGCAGCCGGCGTCGGCTGCGCATGGAGCAATGGTTGCTGCTGGCAATCCGAACCCTCCTGGTCGTGCTGATTGTACTGGCGGTAGCTGAGCCGGCCTTCCAGCGAAGCGGGTTTGCCTTGGTCACCGGCGAGCCGACGCACCGAGTCCTTGTCATCGACGGCTCTTTCTCCATGGCCTATAAGGCGACCGACAAGAGCCGCTTCGAGCAGGCCAAGGAGTTGGCCACCCGGATCGTCGAAGAAAGCCCCCACGGCGACGGGTTTACCCTGGTGCTTATGAGTTCGCCCCCGAAGGTCATCGTGGGCACCCCGGTTTTCGAACCACCGGGAATCCTCCAGGAACTCGAGAATCTTCGCCTTCCTCACACCACACTCGATTTGGCCGCCACGCTAGCTAAAGTAGAAGAACTGCTCCAGGCGGCTCGCCGCGAGCATCCACGTCTGACCCGGGAAGAAGTCTACTTCCTCACCGATTTGGGCCGGACCGGCTGGGCCCCTGACACAACCGCGGCCACCGATTCCCGCACTCGGGCTCTGCGATTGGCCGAGACTGCCAACCTCGTCCTGATCGATCTCGGACAGCCAGATGCCGAGAACACGGCCATTACGGAACTCCATGCTGGCCAGACGTTCGCCACTCCCAATCGCGACGTGCAGTTCGAAGTCCAGGTCAAAAACTTCGGGCGCCAAGCCCGCAATCGCCAAGCCGTGGAACTGCTGGTCGATGGACGCCGGGCCAAACAGCAAAACGTCGACCTCGCGGCCGGCGCCGAGGCCAAGGTCTCGTTCGCCTACCGCTTTGAAACCCCCGGAAATCATGTCCTCGAAGCCCGGCTGACCAGCGATGCCTTGGATATCGACAACCATCGCTATCTGGCAATGCCGGTCAAACCGGCGATTCAGGTGTTGTGCCTCGACGGGCGGCCGTCGGGCAAACCTCTGGAAGGTGCGGCCGGTCTGTTGGCCCTGGCCCTGGCCCCGCAAGGTGATTCCCAAGGCCGGGCCACGGTGCATCCTGATGTCTTGCCAGAAAGCGCACTGTCGGAATCCGATCTGGGGCGCTACGACTGCATTTTCCTAGCCAATGTGGCCCAGTTCACCTCAAGTGAAACGAAGGTCTTGGATGCTTATCTGCGAAACGGCGGCAGTCTCGTCTTCTTTCTTGGCAATCAGGTGATCGCCGACAGCTACAACCGCCACCTGGCCGGCCTGTTGCCCGGGCAACCACGGATCCTGCCCGCTCAGCTCGGCGAGGTGGTGGCCAAAAAACAGTTCCGCCTCGATCCGCTCGACTACGCCCATCCGATTGTCCAAGCCTTTCGCGGCCAGGAAAAGGCGGGACTCTTGACGACTCCTGTGCATCAGTACATCAAGCTGCTGGTGCCCAAGAAGTCGAAGGCGAAGGTAGCCCTGCGTCTGGGCGACGGAAGCCCTCTAATTGTCGAAGAGCCGATCCACCGCGGTCGAGTTATCCTCGTCGCCACGTCGGCCGACACCTCGTGGACCCTGATGCCGCTCTGGCCGAGTTATGTACCGATCGTCCAGGAACTCCTGGCCTATGCCATAGGCGGACAGATCGAGCAGCGCAACCTCCGTGTGGGCGATCCTTTGGGTGGAACTCTTCCCATCCCGGCCGGCGAGGTCCCTTTGACCTTGCACCTTCCCGACGGACGCAACGAACAACTCCGTCTTACAAGCGAAGGCACCTACGGCACGTGGACCTATGCTGACCCCAGCCTCAGCGGCATCTACACGGCTCAATTCGCTCCCCCATTGACTCAACAGGAAATCTACGCGGTGAACGTCGATACGGCCGAGAGCGACCTCACGCATCTCACCGCCGACGAACTCAGCGACGAAGTTTGGCCGGGCGTTCGCTACGTCCATCAAACGACCTGGGAAGACCTCGCCGATCAGCCGTCGACGCACCCCAGCCGCCGCAACGGCCTGCCCAAGGGACTCCTCTACGGAGTCCTCGGGCTTCTCCTGGCCGAGACATTCATCGCCTGGCGATTCGGACACCATACGCCATGACCAACGCCGTCCCAACCTGGCTTCAACGATTGCTCGGCATTCAGACCGGGCCCGGCGAGGGTACGGCCTGGAGCCTCGAACACACCTGGAGCTGGCCCCCTTGGCTCACGCTGCTGTTTGTCGTCTTCGCTGTGGCGTTTGTCATCACTACCTACCTGCGGGAAAACCGTGAGGCCTCGGTCACGCTGCGCATGCTCCTGGCCACGATCCGCTTGGCACTGGTCGGGATCGTGCTGTTCATGCTCGCCCAGTTTGCCCTTTCCTTCAGCCGCACGGGCCTGCCCTATGTGGCCGTGCTGGTCGATGACTCGTTGAGCATGACCATCGTCGACCGCTACGACGATGCGCTGCACAAGAAGCTCCTCGAACGGATCCGCCACGAGGGCCTCGACGAACCGAGCCGCTGGAATCTCGCCCGAACGCTGCTCACCGAGCGTAACGGCTCCCTGTTAACCGCGCTGACCAAGAACTACAAGCTCCGCTTCTATTTCCTGACCGGAATCACCCCAAGCCAAACGGGCGATGTGGACGAACTGGTCAAGCAACTCAAGTCACACGACCCGGCGGGCGAGACCAGCCGCCTGGGCACGGCGGTGCGCGGCGTGCTCGAAGACCTCCGCGGCACGGCCCCGGCAGCCATCATTCTCTTGAGCGATGGCATCAACACCGATGGCCCAACCCTCTCCGACGCCGCCACCACCGCACGGCGCAAAGGCGTGCCGCTGTTCTGCATCGGTCTCGGCGACAACCGGCCGGTCCGCGACCTCAAACTGAGCGACCTGATCGTCGAAGACGTCGTCTTCCTGAACGATATCGTCTACTTCGAAGCCAATCTGACCGCCAGCGGCTATGCCGACCGCGAAGTGCGGGTCGTGCTCCGCCGCAAAGACATGCCGCAGATTCTGGCCGAACAAAAACTCAAAGCGCCTCCCGACGGCCAGTCGCTCCAGGTGCGTCTCGCCCACCGCCCAACTGAAGAAGGCCAGTTCCCGTTTATCGTCGAAGTCGAACCGCTCGAAGGCGAGTTGGAAACCGAAAACAACCGCCAGGAGCGAACCGTCCGGGTGCGCAAGGAACAAATCCGGGTGCTCCTCGTGCAGGCCTCTCCCAGCTATGAGTTCCGCTATCTGCGCAACATGCTCCAGCGCGATGCGACCGTCGAACTGCACACCGTGCTCCAAGAGGCTGACATGGAACATGCCGAGCAGGTCGAAGGCGTGCTGCGAGGGTTCCCCGTGCGACGCGACGAACTGTTCAAATACGACGTGATCATCCTCGGCGATGTGAACCCGGGGCTCTTGAGTGCGTCGATGTTGCAGAATGTGGCCGACTTCGTCGATCAGCCAGGCAAGGGCGGGGCCTTGGTCTGCATTGCCGGCCCGCAGTTCATGCCTGCCGCCTTCCGCAACTCCCCCTTGGAGCGTCTGCTGCCGATCAACCTGAACACGATCCGGTATCCCGATCCGAACGTGACACTGACGGAAGGGTTTGGCGTCCGGCCTACGGATCTAGGTTTGGTCAGCCCGCAGATGCAACTGGGCGACACGCCGGCGGAAACCGCTCGCATCTGGGAAAACCTGCCCCCCTTGTACTGGCTCCTGGAAACGCCCGACCTGAAACCTGGCGCCCGCGTGTTGGCCGAGCATCCGAATAAGCTGGCCCATGACGGCCGGCGTTTGCCGGTGATCGTGATGCACTATGTAGGAGCGGGCAAGGTCTTGTTCCACGCCACCGACGAGACGTGGCGCTGGCGCTATCGCGTCGGCGACGTCTTCTTCGCTCGCTACTGGATCCAGACGATTCGTTTCCTCGCCCGCTCGAAACTCGCCGAGAGCGGCTCCGCGCTGCTCTCCGTCGACCGCCGCGAGTATCAGCGAGGCGAACCGGTGCTTCTCCGGGCACGATTCATTGACGAGCGACTCGCCCCGGCCGACGACGACGGAGTCACCATCGTCCTGGAACACAAAGACCATCAAACCCAGCGGCTCCAACTGCATCGGGTCACCACCAACCGTGGCGTGTTCGAAGGCCTGCTGAGCAAGCCGGCCATCGGCTCCTACCATGCGTGGATCGCTTTGCCGGCCTCGCAGGGCCCGGCTCCGGCGGTCGATTTCAGCGTCGTCGCGCCGCCCGGCGAATTCCAGAAAGTCGAAATGGATGCCGCCGAGTTGCGCCGGGCCGCCGAAATGACCAAAGGCAAGTTCTACGACGTCACCACGGCCGACCGCATCCTCCGTGACCTCCCCGAAGGACGTCAAGTGCCCATTGAATCTCTTCCCCCGAAATCCCTCTGGAACACCTGGCCCCTACTGCTCCTGTTCCTCGCACTGCTGACCACCGAGTGGACTCTGCGTAAGCTCGGAGGAATGGCGTAGAATGAAGGGAATTGCAGAATGACAAATGATCAATGATGAAAAAAAACGCAAAGAGGCAAGCCACTGATAACCACCTTCTGCGTACTGTGTACCGCGTACTGCGTACCGCGTACTGTGTACCGCGTACCGCGTACTGCGTACTTCCTACTGACCACTGACCACTCCCATGCCCCATCCGCTCAAACAACGCATCCACCAGCTTCGACGTCGCGTGCGGCTGATGCTGGCGCTGTATGGCTTGAGTTGGGTGGTCAGCGGGGTGCTTCTGGCAACGTTGTTGTTGGGGCTGGTGGATTACCTCGTACGGTTCCACGACCCGGGAATCCGGTTGATTTGCTCGCTGGCGATCCTTGCGGTCTTCGCCGGAACGAGCTATCGCTACCTGTGCGTGCCGCTTCGCGCACGACTGCGCGATGTCGATCTGGCCAGGAGACTCGAACGGCGGTATCCGGAGTTGGAGGACAGTCTGGCCAGTGCTGTGGAATTTCTCGATCAGTCGGAGGAGGATCCCACGGCCGGCTCGCTGGCCCTGCGCCGCGCGGTGATTATCAAGACGACGGCGGAAGCCGAACAGATCGACTTTGGCCGTGTTCTTCAGCGCCGCCCCGTACAGCGGGCGGTACGGATCGCCGTGACAATCACCCTGATCGCGATGATCGTCGTGGCCGCCGATCCACAGTCCGCCCGTATTGCCACCAGCCGCTTGGCCTGTCCGTTTGGAAACATCGCGTGGCCCCAGTTGACGCATCTGGCGCTCCGCGAGCGGGTCGATCGCGTTGCCCGGGGCCAGGCGTTCGAACTTGAGGTGATCGACCGCAATGGCGCAAAGCTCCCCGAACAGGCTCACATCTACTATCGCCAGATGGACGTCAACGGCAAGGAGGTCGAACAGCGCGAGCCGATGCGTCTCCTGGGCGACAGTCTCGTCGCCCGACGTGAAAACATCACCCGTCCGTTCTCCTTTCGGGTCGAAGGGGGCGATGATCGGTCCATGCCTTGGATCCCGGTGACGGTCGTCGATCCTCCGGCCATTGAAACCCTGGCCGTCGAGTTGATCCCGCCGGCCTATACCGGCTGGCCACGAGAAAAGACGACCGGACACATCCGCGTCCTGGCGGGAACACAGGTGCATTTCACCGGCCGGGCTACCAAGCCGCTCCAAGCGGCGACCCTCTGCCTGGAAGACGGCCACCAGCATCCCGGCCGCATTTTGGATGACCGTCGCACGTTCACCGTTACCGGTCTGACCATCGAACGGTCCGGTGCCTATTGGTTCAAACTGACCGACACCGAGAAGCTGACCGGCGGAACCGACGCGAGGTGGGAAATCCACGCCGTGCCCGACACGGCCCCCACTGTCGCCATCGAGCAGCCGACAGGTACGGTCTTCGTAACCCCCGACGCCATGGTGCCGCTTCGTGTCGTCGCCAAAGACGATCAGGCCGTTGCACGGATCGACTTGCAGTTCAGTCGCTCCGACAAGGAAGGCGAATCTTCGGTGTCGCTCTACATCGGTTCCGAGCAACTCCAGGAGCGGGCAAGCGGCCTGTCCGCCGCCAGCGAACTGGGCGATAGTCGCGTGGTCAACTACCCATGGCAACTGGCTCCGCTCGGCCTTTCGCCTGGGCTCCAAGTGACCTTTCATGCCACGGCCACCGACTACAAGCCTTTGTCGGGGCAAAGCGAGCCGGCCCGGCTGGCGGTCATTACCCGCGAGGAGTTGGCCGATCGCATCACCTCACGCCAAGCCTTCATTCTGGCCGAGTTGCATCGCGTGCTGGACATGCAGCGTCAAGGCAGGCAACAAGTGGCAGCGTTCGAAATCCGCGTCGGCCAAATCGGTCGGCTCGACCAACTCGATGTCGATCGTCTCCAGGGAGCCGAGCTCAACCAACGGCAAGTCAACCGCACGCTGACCAGCCGTACCGATGGCGTGCCGATGCACATTCTCGGCTTGCTGGCCGAACTGGTCAATAACAAAGTCGACAGCCCCGACGTCCAGCGACGCATGCAAGGCCTGCTCGAAGAGATCGAACGCCTCGACCGCGAGCACCTCCCCGCGATCGGCCGCGAACTGACCGCGGCGATCAAAACCGCGCAGAACGATCTGCAAGATTCGCCGCCGCCACAAGCGTCCTCATCGGACTCAGTGCTCAACACGTCCCTCGCTTCCGTGGGCAAGCATCAGGACGAGGTCATCGCGTCGTTGGAACGAATGCTCAACCAGTTGACCCGTTGGGACAACTACCGGCGTTTCCATCGCGAACTCGGACAGTTGATCCGCAGCCAGGAAGATCTCAATCGGCGTACTCTGGAGTTGGGCCAACGCACTCTGGCCAAAGAGCTTCGCGACCTGTTGCCCCAAGAACTGGCCGATCTGAAAGTGGCTGCCCGGCAGCAGTCGGAGTTGGCCCGGCAGTTGGATCGGATCTTCCAGGGCATGGACGAAACGGCCGGCCAGTTGCGGCAAACCGATCCCTTAGCCGCCGGTACAGTCACCGATGCATTGGATCGCGCCAAACAATTGGCCATCGGCGCGACGATGCGTTCCGCTGGCGACGGTCTGGAGCAGAATCGGATCGGCCAAGCCGTGGAGCAGCAGAAACAGATCGTCGAGAATCTCCAGGAGATTCTCGATATCCTCGCCAACCGCCGCGAGTCGGAACTGGCCCGACTGACCAAGAAACTCCGCGAAGCCCAAGACGACCTGAGCGGATTGGCCGAGCGTGAACAGTCGCTCCAGAAGCAAATGAACGAAACGTCGCAGCATCCGGCCCCCCAACGGCGCCGCGAACTGGAGCGGCTTGCCGCCGAACAGGAAATCCTGCAAAAGGAGACCGAACGGATGGTGCGCCGCCTGGAACGGCTGATGGCCCAACGCGTGGCCGAGACCGCCGGAAAGGCGGCCGCGCAGATGGCCCAAGCCGCCCAGACCTCGCGCCAGGGCGACGGCCCAGCGGCGGCCTCCGCAGCCCAGCAGGCCAAGAACACGCTCGACGACGCAACTCGGCAGTTGGCCCAGAAGCTTCGCCAGACCGAAGGGGAACTGGCCATGGAACAACTGGCCCAACTGCAAGACACCCTCCAATCGCTCCAGAAACGCCAAGCAAAGGCCCTCGAAGAAACGCGGCGTCTCGACCGCTTGCGCGAAAGCCAAGGCGAACGGAGTCTGGCTCAGGCAGCCAGTCTTTTCGAGCTCGCGCGAGAACAGAAGTCGCTTCAATCGGAAACTCAAGCCCTGGCCGAACGTCTGGCCTCGGCCGAGGTCTTCCAGTCGGTGCTCGCCAGCGCCGCCCGTGAGATGAGCAGGGCAGGGGGCATGTTGGATCGTCGTCAGACCGGCTTGCTCACCCAGCAGGCAGAAACCAACTCGATCGCCCGGCTCGGCCAGTTGCTTGATGCACTCAAACCGGACCCGCCCGAGGAACGTCAAAACAATGCCAACTCCGGCGGCGGGCAAGGGGGCAAGAACCGGCCTGCCCAAGCCCAGGTAATCCCCGACATCGCGCAACTGAAGCTCCTCCGCATGCTCCAAGAAGACGTGAACCGACGGACCCGCGAGCTGGACGAGCAGGCCCGTGCCACCACACCGCCCAGTCCGGAAATCCGCCGCTTGGCAGCCGAGATCAGTGAAGAGCAGGGGCGATTGGCAATGCTCCTCATGAACCTGATCCAAGCTGCGGAAGATTCGCAGATAGAAGACCTCCCCAATAGCCCCGAATCAAACCAGGAGGAAAGGCCATGACCGCGAACCGGACAATGCATTCCCTCGTGTCCTCGTCCGTCCTCCTTGCCCTGCTTCTCACCCCGGGCACTCCCAGCCAGACCCAAGCAGCTCCCGCCCCGTCGCGCTCACTCGAACAGCAACTCTTGGAAGACCTCGACACCAACCCACTCGCCCCGGAAGTTCAACGCGACCTGCGTAAACCGAACCAGACAACGCCATCCGCCAAGCCACCGGCGGAACCCAAGCCGGCCGAACCGTCCAAGCCCGACCCAAAGCTCCAATCGCAGTTGTCGCGTGAACTGGGCGCAGCCGCCGTCTCCCAAGGAGACGACGCGCTGCTCGACATCGTCTACCAGATGCAACAGGCGAAGAGTCTGATTGAACAAGCCCAGGCAGGCCAAGAGACCCAGCGGGTGCAAGCCGGAATCCTGACCAGTCTCGACGAACTGCTCAAAGCGGCGCGGTCCCAGAAGCAACAATGTCCAGCCGGTCCGGACAACAAGAAGGGGGACACCCCCAGGCAGACACCCAATTCGACCTCCTCCAAACCATCGTCCAAACCCTCGGGCGAAGAGAAAACGTCCACCGCAGCCACCAAGGACACTCAGGCTAAACCCGGCAAGTCCGGTGCCCATCGGCCCGATATGGCTGAGATGACCGAGGTGCTCAAGAATGTCTGGGGAGAGCTTCCCGCGCACGAACGCGAGCAGATGCTCGAACTGCCGATGGAGGAGTTTCTGCCGAAATACGAACTATTGATCGAGTCCTATTTCAAACGGTTGGCGGAAGAGCAGGGGAGGCAGTAACCCTATTGGGTAGGTCTTCCCTGGATCAACCCGCGACCTAGACTTGATATTGGGAGCAACGATGAGAATATGGCGACGACAGTTCGACCGACGAACGATGCCGGCGTGGCTCGGCATGCTAGGGGTCGTGTCGTGCCTTGTCGCCCCCTCCGCGCTGGCGTCCACCGAGGAAGCCAATCCGGAGAAGGAAGCGGCGTCGCTGATCACTCCGGCAACGGATCGAACCGTCCAACAAGGACTTGATTTCCTCGCCGCCCAACAGCATGCCGACGGTTCCTATGGTTCCGGCGGCTATCGGGGGAATGTGGCCATCACCGCCCTGGCCGGCATGGCTTTTCTTTCCAGCGGCAGTACCCCCGGCCGCGGTCCCTACGGTAACAATGTCTCGCGTTGCATCGACTACCTTTTGGCCAACACCCAGGAAAGCGGCTTCATCCTCCACCAACCGGCCGCCAGTCACGGCCCAATGTACGGCCACGGCTTCGCCACGCTCTTCTTGGCCGAATGCTACGGCATGTCGCCTCGTCCGGAACTGCGGGAAAAACTCTCCAAAGCTGTCCGGCTGATCGTCAACTGCCAGAACAAAGAAGGAGGCTGGCGTTACTTGCCCCAACGGGCCGACGCCGATATTTCGGTCACCGTCTGTCAGGTAATGGCCCTTCGGGCGGCACGTAACGCGGGGATCAATGTGCCCCGCGACACAATCGATCGAAGCATCGACTACGTGAAACGATGCCAGAATCCCGACGGCGGTTTCATGTATACCCAGCAAGGCGGCGAAAGCGCCTTCGCCCGATCCGCCGCCGCGCTCGTAGCCCTTTACAGTGCCGGGGTCTACGAAGGACCGGAAATCACCAAAGGACTGACCTACCTTATGCAGTTTGCCCCCAAACGAGGCGTTACCCGGCAGGAACCCTATTACTATTACGGACACTACTATGCTATCCAAGCCATGTGGCAAGCCGGCGGCGACCAATGGACCCGCTGGTATCCCGCCATCCGCGACGAACTCATCGCCCGCCAGCACAAAGACGGCTCCTGGATCGATCCCATCTCCGTCGACTTCGGTACAAGCATCGCCATTTTGGTTCTAGAGACTCCCAACAACTACTTACCGATTTTCCAGCGGTGACGAGCCGCTACGCAGTACGCTGCACACAGTCGCCAGAAGTCTGCCTCTTCGCATTCATCATTCTGCATTCCCCATGCCCCACATCCTCTCCAGCCTCTGCCTCCTCTGCCTGCTTGCCGAGCCGCCGCAGGCCATACCGGTCAGCGGCCATTCGTTTGCAGCCAAATTGACGGCGATTGACGCCTCCTGGGGAGTCACCTTCACACTTGGCGACAAGTTGAAGACGGTTTCGGCCGCGGAGCTTCTCGCCTGGGGGACACTGGCCGAACTGCGTCAAGAGCCGTTTGTCGTACTGGCCGATGGAAGCGTGGTTGCCGCCGAGGTGCTTGAGGCCGACAAAGCACGTCTCAAGGCCGATTCAGCCCTGTTTGGCTTGCTGAAATTGCCGGTCGAAGCAATCGCCGGGATCGTCTTCCAGCCAGCCGTCGAGCAACATACCCGGGATTTGCTCCTCGACCGGATCGCCTCGGCCGAAGGGACCGACGATCTGGTCATTCTGCGCAACGGTGACCAGTTGCGAGGCCGGCTGGAAAGCGTTCGCGACAACACCGTGCGGCTGATGACGGACGTCGGAGCAGTGGACGTGAAGACCGACCGGATCCAATACCTGGTGTTCAGCCCGGCCCTGGTGCGGCAGGTCCGGCCAGTCGGGCTGCACGCCATGGCAGGGTTCAACGATGGAAGCCGGCTCGTCGCCCAACAGTTGGTCGTCGGTCCCAACTCGCTTCAATTGACAACGCCCGACGGCACCACCTGGACCGCGTCACCTGAAAGCCTCGTCTTCCTCCAGCCCTTGGGCGGGCAAGTCGTCTATCTGTCCGATCTCAAGGCGGCCGCCTACCGCTGCGTTCCCTACCTGACCCTCACTTGGCCGTATCACCCCGATCGCAATGTCTCAGGCAGCCTGCTCCGCTCGGGCGGGCGGTTGTATCTGAAGGGCTTGGGCATGCACAGCGCGTCGCGATTGACCTATCTGCTTCCCGACACTTATCGCAGTTTCCAAGCCGAGCTGGCCATCGACGACTCCACCGACCGGCGCGGCAGTGTGCGGTTTCGCGTCTTCGTCGACGGCCGCGAAAAGTACACTAGCCCGATCGTCCGGGGCGGCTCACCCCCGCTCCCAATCGCCGTCGATATCACCGGCGCCAAGCGGCTCGATCTGATCGTCGAATATGCCGATCGCGCCGACGAACAAGACCACGCCAACTGGCTCCAGGCACGCCTGGTCCGCTAGCGACCGGCTTCGCATTTATTCTCGATACCTCAGCGCGACCAACACACACGGTCCACCACCGATGGCATTCAAGCCAAGTGCTTCCGCGCGGTTCAAGGCTCGAACGCTCTCCGCCCCGGGTTGCATCCACACATGGCGGATGCCTGCCGCCGCCGCTTGTTCGATGATCTTCTCGGTCACCTCGGGCGGAGTGATGATCGAAATGGCGTCGACCTGTTCGGGCAACGAGGCGAGATCCGGATAGCTCGGCACGCCTTCCACCTCCGTCTCCTTAGGATTGACCGCCCAGACCTTGCGGTTGTTCTGCAGGTAGGCTCTCAGGACTTTGTTGCCGTACTTCTCCCGGTTCGACGAAGCTCCCACCACAGCAAACAGATCCTGATCGAGAAAAGCCTTGATCTTCGCTTGCTGTGACACGATGCCCTCTCCCTGACGGGTTTTGACGAACAAAACCGGTAGTCGATTTTGTAGCGAACGCCCGCTGTGGCGTTCCGGGAAGCAGAAACGGCGAAACCTCCTGGAAGGGGCCCGACAGAATCGACCACCGATCTTATTCGTCAAACCCCTGTCAATCACAACCTCTGTAGACTCGACCGTACCGGCCTCCCTTCTCCGGCAGCAGCCCCTGCACGCAACACACGATCTCTTCTGCGTAAGGGCAAGAAGGAAGGGAAAAGAGGAAAACCGGAAAGAGCAACAACCACCGCCATCGAAACCAACTTCGACTTGCGGCTTGATCTTCTTTCTCTTCCTCTCTTCCCTCCCTCTCCCTTTTTCTTCCCCTCACACTCTTCTCGACACCTTACGCACCAAACTTGTCGAGTTTGCCCGCATGGGCCATGGCCAACGGCATCAGGTAGATCGCCTCGAAGTGGCCCAGACCTCCACACAAGGCGGCCGTCTCGCCGAAGGTTTGGCACGCGTCGGCCCGGGCGGTCTTGGCCACCAGCAACGTCGGCACTGGATGCCAACTGTGTCCCTTCATCGCGGCCGGCGTGCTGTGATCACCGGTAACGATTAGCACCGTCGGGCCGAGCGCCTCGACGCGCGGGATGATCTTGTCAAACTCTTCGATCATCTTCACCTTGGCCGCGAAATCGCCGTCTTCGCCGCGGCTGTCGGTATACTTGAAGTGCAAAAAGAAGAAGTCGTACTTATCCCAATTCTTCTCCAAAAGTTCCACTTCTTCGGTCAACGTGGTGGGTTTGCCGACCAGTTCCATGCCGACCAGCGAGGCCAGCCCCTTATACATCGGATACACGGCAATCGCCGCGGCCTTCAGCCCAAACAGTTCTTCGTAGCTGGGCAGATCCGGCTTCTTGGAAAAGCCTCGCATCGTCAGCCCATTCGCCTTCGGCTGGCCGGCCAGGAGCTTTTCCGCCTGCTTGACAAACTCCTGAGCGATCTCGGCCGTGCGCTGGCTCTCGGCGTTGAGGGCCTTGGGAGCAAGCGGCGCAACACCCGTCTTCTGGGGATCAGTGTCTTCCACGTCGCCGCCCAAGCCTTCGCCACGAAAGACCACCACGAAGCGGTGTTCCTTGACAGGCTCGACAAACACCTCCACGCCGGGGATCCTCACCTGGCGCAACTTGATCGCCAGCGGGGCGCTCTCTTCCGAGGCGATTCGCCCAGCGCGGCGGTCCGTAATCCGGCCTTGGGCGTCCAGGGTGCAGAAGTTGCAGCGAATCGCCACGTCGTTCGGCCCCACGGCAAAGCCCACACCGGTCGCTTCCAGCACGCCGCGTCCGATCACGTATTTCAACGGGTCATAGCCGAACAGTCCCAGGTGCCCGGGCCCACTACCGGGGGTAATGCCCGGTTTGATCGGGATCATACTCCCCAAAACGCCTTTTTTTGCCAAGTTGTCCAGATTCGGCTTATGGGCCGCTTCCAGCTCGGTCGGGCCACCTGGCTCCAGGGGCAAGCCCCCCAGGCCGTCAGCTACGAGCATCACGATCTTGGCGGGGTTCGTGTTCTTCAGTCCCCGGATCAGAGTTTGGATGTCCATCACTTTTGGTCCTCAATTAGTCTTGATCACAAATCGTCCTGCCCCTGTGGTAACAAATCAACCGTGCGGCGCATAGGGGGAGGGATCTGGGGGGCCCCCTGGAAGTCCGCCCCGCGATGTACTATCTTGCCCTATGGTCCGTTTGGCCAGAAGCGGTTTTCCAACGGCGGTCCCCGCCGATTCTCGGAGCCCATGGGCTATTCCGTTGGAAAATCAATTTCTAGGATTTTACCAAGACGGACAAGAATGCAAACCGCCGGTCGCGGTCGCGTCGCTACTTGTTGGTCTGCCAGCGTTTACGACTGACCGCCCCCGGTCTTCTTTGCCAACCATTCACCTGTTTTTTCAGCCCACTCACCATGCCATCCCAACCCTCGCTCACGTACAACTACTCCGGCGTTGTTTTCCCCAGACAGGCTCCTGAGATCGGTCGCCAAGCCGGCCTCCAGCCAAGCGACCTCTGCCGACTCGCTCCGGCACTGAAGGCCGCTCGTCAAGAGGTCCTCGACGACGTGGCTATCATGCAACGGCCCAAGGACCAGCGCAACCTGCCGGCCGAAAAGGACCCGCTGGATAGCCGCTTCACCGACCTCCCCAAACGGATGCTCGACGAACTCCGCCAAAAGGGTAACCAAAGCGAACTGGCCCGAATCCGCCAAGCGGCCGACCGGCTCGCCGAAGAGGTCGACCGCGTCGTGGTCCTCGGCATCGGTGGCTCATACATGGGCGCCCGGGCTTTGTTCGAAGCCCTCTGCCATCCCTACTACAACGAACTGAGCCGAACCGAACGCGGTAACCGGCCGCGGATCTACTTTGAAGGCAACAACGTCGATAACGACGCCATGCAAGGCCTCTTGCATGTGCTCGGCCAAGGGCCGGCCACAAGCATAGACCATCGCTGGGGCATCATCGTCATCAGCAAGAGCGGCTCGACCCTCGAAACGGCCGTCGCCTTCCGACTCTTCGTCGACGCCCTGCGCCAGTCGTGTGGCGGCGACGCCCAGCAGATGGCCCGGCGCATCCTGGCCGTCAGTAGCCGTGACAGCCAGCTCTGGCAACTCAGTCAGGCCCTCGGCGTGCCCGAAGAAAACCTCTTCATGTATCCCGACGACGTCGGCGGCCGTTTTTCCGTGCTCACCTCCGTGGGCCTCTTGCCGGCAGCCGTGATGGGACTCGACATCGAAGCGCTCCTCCAAGGCGCCGCCGACCTGACCGACCGCTTTGCCACGGCCGAGGTGGGCGACAACCCGGTGCTCGACTACGTCGGCATCAGCCACCTCATGGAAGCCTGGCGCGGGGCGACCGTGCGCGTCCTTTCCACATGGGGCAAGCGACTGGAAGCCGCCGGCCTCTGGTACGACCAGCTCTTGTCGGAAAGCCTCGGCAAGAACGGCCAGGGCGCCACGCCGATCACGGCCGTCAACACCCGCGACCTCCATTCCCGCGGCCAGCAACACCAGGACGGACGCCGCGACAAGCTGATCACCAACCTCGTCGTCGAGAAGGTCACCGACCAACCGCTGACCATCCCTGCATGGCCGGCCAACCAGAACCAGGACAAACTCAATTCCCTGGCTGGCAAGACGATTCCGCAGGTCTTGGAGGCCGCCATCGCCGGTACGAATCAGGCCTATTTTGAAGACTTCCGCCCCACGGCCAGCATCAATCTCCCCTGCTTGAGCGAACACATCATGGGCCAACTGTTTCAGATGCTCATGCTGGCCACGTCGGTCGAAGGTCGCCTGATCGGCATCAATCCCTACGGCCAGCCGGGCGTCGAGGGATACAAGCGCCACATGAAGCACTTCCTGGGAGTCAAATAAGTATGGCCGCGGAATTGACCTGGTTGGGACACGGATGCTGGTCCGTTACGACCGGCAGTCATCGGATTCTTCTCGATCCGTTCCTCGACGACTCGCCCACAGCGCCCGTCAAGGCCAACCAGGTCGAGGCCGACTTCATCCTCCTCTCCCACGGCCACTACGACCACGTGGCCGACGCCGTCAAGATCGCCAAGCGGACCGGCGCCCTCGTGATCGCCAACTTCGAGATCTGCGAGTGGCTCGCCGCCCAGGGCGTCGAAAACACCCATGCGATGAACATCGGTGGCGGCGTTAACCAACCCTTCGGACGAGTGAAGATGACAATCGCCCATCACTCATCGAAGCTCCCCGACGGCTCAAACGGCGGCGCCCCGGCCGGCTTCATCCTCTCGCTGCCTGAGGGCAACATCTACTTCGCCTGCGACACAGGCCTCTTCGACGACATGAAGCGGATCGGCACCGTCGGCCTCCGCTTGGCCGCCCTGCCGATCGGCGACAATTTTACCATGGGCCCCGACGACGCCCTGGAAGCCGTCAAGCTCCTCGCCCCGCGCCAAGTTGTCCCCGTCCACACCAACACCTGGCCCCCCATCGCCCAAGACCCTCACCTCTGGGCCACCCGCGTCCGCGCCGAAACCTCCACCGAGCCGGTTGTCCTGGAGCCGGGCGGGAAGATTACCCTGGATTGAGGCTTGCCGGTTAAGCGGCTGTCCATGACTCCTACCCGCCCGCCGAACGGGAGAGGGTGGCGAGGAACGAGCCGGGTGAGGGCCCAGGCCGAAGGACCAATGCGAAGCATTCCGCCTTCTTGGTCATTGGTCATTGCTCATTTCCTCACGTTCGCCAGCCAAATTCGAGCGAGCCTTTTGACCCGGGGGGCCCCGAACGCCTGCTTTTTGTTCTCCTAAGCCTAACGATAACCGACGGCCTGCCCCCAAGGTCACACGTACGGCAGCTTTCCCCGTTGACACGCAATCCCACGCCAATCAAGATCAGAAGTCTCAGCTCGCCATAGCAAGGGGCAAGCTCAACGAGCGGAAGCGGCAAGCAACTAGCCATATCCTAAGCACTGAGGAGTATCCGGATGAACGCATCTAGGTTCCGTTTTGTCGTGCAGGCGATTGCCGCCGTCTCGCTGGTTTGTCTTTGTTCTGCATCGTCCTCGGCGGCCCCATCGTTCACGCCGCTGCCGCTTGCCGCAGGCGCCAACAGCAGCTTCTCTGACCAGGAAGCTGATGACCGCCAGGGCGGATGGCTCGACCTTGGCACCAATGATCTGTGCGTGCTTTCGCCCGGAAAGCTACTTGCCTCCGGAGTCCCGTTCGAGATTCCAGACGAGTCGGCCACGGGCGGCAAGAGCTGTATCGTCCTCGGCGGCCCGAAGCGGACTTACCTGCCATCCTCGGCCCAAGTGACCGTCGAAGCGGAGAAGACAGGGGAGTTCCTCTATCTGCTGCATGGCGCCGCCTGGTGCCCGGCGGCTCAGGCCAAGAAGATGACAGGCGTGCTGTTGGTCGATTACACAGACGGCACCTCGTCGGAGTTTCACGTGCGGTTTGGGCGCGACGTCGGCGATTGGACCAACCCGACGAGTTATCCGAACGCCGCTCGTGGGTGGACCGCCTACAACGCCAACACGCAGGTCTCCCTGTTCATCTCTCGGTTTGCCCTGAAGAAGCAGCCGGTCAAGGCAATCCGCTTCGAGGCCAAGGAGACGGCCTGGATGGTTGTCGCCGCCACGTTAGGCAGCGAGGTACGGCTGGTGCCGATCCGTCCTAACCTCACCTTGGACCGGCAATACACCGCCCCCACAATCGCCGGCTCCTTGCCCGAGAAGTCCCCGACGCCGACCCCGAAAAACATCATCCTCATCATCGGCGACGGCATGGGCCCCGGAGCAATCAAGCTGACCTCGCTTTACCAGCATAAGGCGGAAGGCCGACTCGTCATGGAGCAACTGCCCGTCGCAAGTTTCTGCACCACCTATTCGGCAAGTTCCGATGTCACCGATTCGGCCGCTTCCGCCACGGCCATCGCCACGGGCCACAAGACGAACAACGGCTTCCTGGGTCTTCATCCGGACAAGAAACGGCTAACCACCTTCGCCGAGGTCGCCCATCAAGAAGGCCGCTCCGTCGGCCTGATCACTTCCGATTCGATCCTCGGCGCCACCCCTGCGGGGTTCTATGCACACGTCTCCAGCCGTGGCAATTATGCGGAGGTCGCCGCCTGCGCTGCAGAGTCTGGTTTCGACATCCTAATCGGGAGCGCCAAGGGCCGTGACTGGTTCCTCCCCAAAACGGCTGGCGGACAGCGTACCGATACGCGCAACGTGTTAAACGACATGACCGCCGAAGGCTACGTCACCATCGACACGACCGAAACCTTCGCCCAAGTGCCGCAAGACCGTCGCGTGTTGGGCTTCATGGCCCCCGGCACGCTCGATCCCGAACGCTGTCTGGCGCAGCTTACGGAGACCGCGATTACCCGCCTTTCGAAGAACGACAAGGGCTTCTTCTTGATGACCGAATGCACCATCACCGACAGCGGCGGCCACGGCAACAATCCAGAACTGACCGTGCGTGGAACCTTGCAAGTCGATTGGGCGGTGAAGCAGGCCGTTGAGTTTGCCCGGACCAACGGCGAGACTCTGGTGCTCGTCACTGCCGATCACGAAACCGGCGGTCTCAACGCCGTGCTGAGCCATTCGGCGTCGAAGCGGCTGACACTTCACTACACGACCACCAGCCACACCAGTACCCCAGTGCACCTTTATGCTTTCGGTCCTGGTGCGGAGCTGTTTTCCGGTGTGATTGATAATACTGACATCGCCAAGACGATTGCCCATCTCTGGAGACTCCGCCTTCCCGCCCCCCGCGAAGTCCAACCGAAGGACACACAGCCCATAGAAAAGAAGGCAGCCCTCCTCGACCTTTCCCCCCACATGTCCCTTACCGCCGCAGCGGTTGGCTTGGCAAAGTGATCCGGGCAAGCGTCTGAGGCTGGAGAAGAACAGTAACGGGCGTTCCGCGCGGCGGGATCCGCTCGGTGAATCCATTCTTGAGCCTGGGTAGTTTGCCGCCGGCCGTCTGGATCTTTCCAGACGAAGGTCACCTTGATTTCCGTACCACGGACCGACTCGTCCTTCGGCTCCAGTATTCCGCCCGTCGGGAGTCTCCGGGCAAGCATCTCGTCGGCGTCAGGCCAGTCACGCGACAAGATGTCTTACATAATTTACGCATGTTTGGATTGACCGTGAACCGGACCGCAGTCGAGAATCAAGACAAATGCAGCAAACCATCAGATAAGCTAACAGTATGCTCACCAGACCGCTGGGAGGGCGACCGTGCTCAGAGTTGGAATTGTCGGATTTGGGTTCATGGGACGCATGCACTACCGGTGCTGGAACGCGCTGCCGGAAGCCGACGTGGTAGCGATCTGCGAAGCCGATCCGCGTGCTTTGGATGATACGAACAAGACGCGGGGCAATATCGAGGGTGCCGAGGGAGCGGTCGATCTGGATCGGGTACACCTCTACACCGACCTGGCGGAGATGCTTGCCCAGGAACACCTCGATGCGGTGTCGATCACCGTGCCGACGCACCTGCATGCCTCCTATACGCTCCAAGCCCTCGACCTTGGCGTTCATGTGCTTTGTGAAAAGCCGATCGCCCTGCGTCTGGCCGACGCAAGCCAGATGCTCGAAGCTGCCCAGCGCAGCGGTCGGATACTCCAAATCGCCCACTGTATCCGATTCTGGCCCGAGTATGCGACGGCCAAGGAAATCGTCGATAGCGGGGTGTATGGCCCGGTGCTCGCCGCCACCTTCCAACGGCTGGCAGCCACGGCCTGGCGCAAGGCAGGAACTTGGTTCGCCAAGGAGGAACTCAGCGGCGGGATGCCGCTGGATCTGCACATCCACGACACGGACTTCGTGCAGTACTTGTTCGGCATGCCGACTGCCGTCTACAGTTGCGGAGTGAACACTCCCGAGGGCGGCTTGGCCCACATGACGACCCGCTACCGCTACAACGACGGCAAACTAGTTACCGCCGAAGGTGGCTGGGCCATGGTGCCGTCCTATGGCCTGGATATGCGATTTCACCTCGTGTTCGAGCGGGCAACGCTGGCCTTCGACTACCGCTGCAAGCCCACGCTTCGTCTCTGCACCGCCGAAGGCGACGTAATCGAGCCGGACTGCGGGGCAGGGGACGGCTACTCGCGTCAGATAGCCCATTTTGCCCGCCAGATCCGTGCAGAACACGTTCCACCGGTCATCACCCCCGAAGAAGCCTGGAACTCATTACGCATCGTCGAAGCCGAACGGGAATCGGTTCGCCGCGGGTGCGAAGTGTCGCTCGTCTGAACAAGGAACCCGACAAAGCAAACCGAGGAGGACTCCCATGAAATGTCATGATTGGCCGGTGGGCGTATGCAGTTGGTCGTTGCGCACCGACGTAGCTGGAGTAGCCGCAGCGATGCGAGAGTTGGGAATCGACCATGTGAACCTCGCCTTAAAGCCCGCCTTGCGCGACGGAGGCGACGCCTACCTCGAGGCCGTACGTCACCAGCCGTGGACCATCAGCGCCACAACGCTCGGCTTTCCCCAAGAGGATTACACTTCGCTGGAAAGCATTCGCGCCACAGGGGGAATCTTGCCCGACGACTGTTGGCCGGCCAATCGCCAGATGTTCCTCAACGCCGCCGCAATCACAGCCGAGTTGCGTGTCCGCTACCTCACGATGCATGCCGGGTTTTTGGAGAGCGACGACCCAGCCTGTGCCCGGCGACTCCGCGAGCGACTGGTCAGCCTGGCCGATGCGGCCGGCGAACGTGGCCTCCCCCGGTTGTTGGAGACGGGCCAAGAACCGGCACCCTGTCTGGAATCCCGCTTGGAAGAGTTGAGCCATCCGGCCATGG
>CAZLDQ010000013.1:40974-46286 GCA_964558295.1 uncultured Planctomycetaceae bacterium
CCGCCGGGGCGCAGGCCGGTCGCATTGGCACCCGGCGGGGCTGCCTGGCCGACACGGGCGGAGAGCAGGGGCTCACGCTCCTCCTGGAGACCGGCCAGGAGACGGCCGAGTGCCTGCGACAGCTGCTGGAAGAATTGAACCACCCGGTGCTGGGCGTCAACTTCGACCCGGCCAACATGATCCTCTACGACAAGGGCGATCCGGTCGAGGCCGTGCGACGCCTGGGCTCGTGGATCAAACACGTCCACATCAAAGACGCTGTTCGCACCAGCCACCCGGGCACGTGGGGCACAGAAACACCCTGGGGCGAAGGCCAAGTCGCCGGAGACGCTCTTCTGACGGCCTTGAAGGAAGTCGGATTCACCGGCGTTCTGGCAATCGAACGCGAAACCGGCGACAACCGCTTGGAAGACATTCGTTTGGCTGTCGCACGTCTCACTCGCAATGGCCAAGCAGACGAAAATGCCGCGAACGCATGAGAAGACACTCATCCGTCAGGAAGGAAGGAAATGGCGTTGAACTGGATTTGTACCGAAGACTACGAGCAGATGTCCCTGTCCGGCGCTGCACGAATCGCCGCCGTCGTTGAACAACGGCTTTCCTCCGGTCGGCCGGCGATTCTGGGACTGGCCACCGGCAACACGATGATCGGACTCTACGAGCGTCTGGCTGCGATTCTCAACCGACGCGGCCTCGACCTCTCACAGCTTCACACGGTCAATCTCGATGAATACGTGGACGCCGACGGGTGCTGGGTTCCTCCCGATCATCCATTAAGCTACCACACCTACATGAAAGTGAACTTCTTCGACCGGCTCGATCCAAAGCGGTGCATGAACCCGGCGCACATCCACTTCCCCGACCCAGCCAATCCCTGTGCAGTGGACACCCTGATTCGCAGCCTCGGCGGAATCGACCTGCAACTCCTGGGGATCGGCTTCAACGGCCACATCGCCTTCAACGAGCCCATGACCGAAGAGTCCATTTCGGTCGAAGCCTTCGCCGCGTTGCCCAGCCGAGTAATCACCCTTGCCGAGCGGACGATTGAGACCAATGCACGGTTAACCGCCGGGGGGGATCGCTCGAAAGTGCCGTGTCGCGCAGTCACCCTGGGGATGAGCACGATCCTCGCCGCCCACGAGATCCTGCTCCTGGCGTGTTTCCCAGAGCAGCGGGAACCGCTCTTGCGAATCCGCAACGGACGGCCCACGCCAATGCTTCCGGCCAGTTATCTTCTGAATCACGCCAACGCCACGATTATCTACACGGGCGACAAGATCTCTTTGGAGTAAGGTTGCGAAGATGCGAGGCACTCTGCTGATCGGGTATGACGTCGAACGCATTCCGGGCCGCGTGCCCGGTGAAAAATGGGTAGGCCAGCGGCTAGCGGAAGACACCACCAAGCGGTTTCTCGAACGGGCGGTCCAGATCCATCGTGAGGTGGGCGTGCCCGCCACGATCTTCATGGTCGGCTGCAACATCGAGCGTCACCTCCCGCAGCTTGAAGCCTGCCTGGCGTCAGGCTACTTCGAGATCGCCCAACATACCTACGAACACTTCCCGCTGAAGACGGTCGTCGAAGAAAGCCCCGACAACATCTATCTGCCGGGACTGCCCGTCGACCGCATCGAAGAACAACTGGCCCGACCCGTGGAACTGCTCAAAAAGCACTTGGGCATCCGTTGTCATGGCGTGACGGCCCCCTATTCCTATTACCGCGGTCTCGCCGACCGGCCCGACATCCTGGCAATTGTCGCACAACTCGGCATGTCGTATGTCCGCTCTTATGGGCGCAACTGCAAGGACTACTTCCCGCTCGGCTGGGAAGTGCAGCCGTTCTGGTATGCTCGGCAAGGTTTCCCCGCGATTCTCGAAATTCCTATGCAAGGCTGGATCGACGCCCAGTGGCGTCGAGAACATGGCTGGTCCAACTGGTCGGCGTACCACGACTACGTCAAAACCCTGGTGGATCAGGTCGCCGACAGCGGACACTGCTGGTCCCATTGCCAGCACGATTGGACCAGCCTTCTCTACGACGACAATCTCGCCTGGACCCGAAAGCTCCTGGAGTACGCCGCACAACGGCTGGAACTCTTGACGCATCATGCGTTCTACGAGCGTATGAAACGCGTGCAAACGGGGCAAACGCCCTAGCCGCCCCCTCGGTCCAACAGACATCCCGTACAAGTCCTAAGGTTTATTCTCCGTCTGGCATGGATCGCTAGGCTAATCTCAACGACTTCTGACGCACACGACTGATAGCAGTCGTTGATGGGTTTTGACGAACAAAACCTACACGGAACGTCCTCCGTGGCGTTCCGGAAAGCGGAACCGGCGAAACACCTACAGTCTCAACTACCGGTTCTGTTCGTCAGAACCATAGGAAGCGCGTGCAACGTCGTTCCTTCAAGTATCGGCTGTCATAGTCTATCAGCGACAGCTGCCCGTCTTGTCCGTCGGAATCTCTCAGGACTCTGCGGCGAATTATCTGGCGAGCGGTGCATGGGGCTTTTCTTGGGGAGGTGCGAACATGTCCAGAACGACCAAACCGGGATTTACGCTCGTCGAACTACTTGTGGTGACCGCGATCATCGGAATTCTCCTTGCCCTGCTCCTGCCGGCAGTCCAGGCCGCTCGCGAGGCGGCACGGCGGATCCCCGGCCAACACACGGTCACTGTGGCCTTAACCAGAATGTCGCGACCGATCCAAGACGGGGAGTCGTGGGATGAATCGGCCGTGGAGTACATCGTCCCCGCCCGTTACGGCAATCCACACACTTCCGGCTTATCGGCGCACGTCGTTCGAGGAATGGCTCCTGTCGACCTGAACCTCACCCGATAACCGTTCAGCCGCTTGCTCAGGGTGAACAGGTCACTCTTCCGAACGCCGTGCTACGAGCCCTGAGAGCGTCCCTACAGCCCCGCGCAGCCAGAAACGCATGGACACTTGCGGCAAAGAATCGAGGAGCTTGTTAAGCAGGCTCTTCATGGGCGCTGCGTACCGTCGCTCGACAAACCGGTTCACGGCGTACGACGCAACCAGCATCAGGAACAACGTTCCCCAAAGAAGCACATGCACGTTGACTCTGGGATACGCGATGTTGAAGATCATGTATCCGATATTCTGATGGAGAAGATAGAGCGGATAGGTGAGAGCTCCGGCCAACAGCCAACGACGGCGGCCAACAACGCCTGTGCGCCGCGTCGCGATCAAGAACATCACCACGAAGAACGCCGTGACAAGCCCCGCCGCCACCCCATAGTTCATTGGCGTACCATAAAGCTCTTCCACAACAGGCAGACGTCCGAGTGATTGCCCGAGTGCCAAGCCCCACGAAGCGAGCAAGCCTCCGATTCTCGTCCACGAAACCCCTTGCGACCAGATCAGGAAACAGAGTGCGCCGCCGATGAAAAACGGGGAGTAATCGACGATGAAGAGCCCCCGGAGTCCACGGATCGGTAGAAATGTGAGAAACGCCGAAACGACCAGCCATCCAACCAGAAGCGACTGCGCGTTGCAAATTTTCCCTATCGCGAGCACCACGGCAACCAACGCGTAGAACCGCATTTCGACGAACAACGACCAGTACACGCCGTCGATGGCCGGCACGCCGACGAACTCGCTCAACATCGTCATGTTGACCAGATACTCACCCCACGTGGCGTTGAAATGCCCTCCGCCGATCACAAGCGCAGCAAGGAACGTCGCCGTGCAACAGACCCAAAACGCGGGATAGAGACGCACGATGCGGGAAACGGCGAAGCTTCTCAGACTCCCCTTGGCGGCAGTCATCAGGATGACAAATCCGCTGATTAGGAAAAACAATTCAACACCCAAATAGCCATACTTGGCCACTGGGGCCAATAGGGGGTATTGTAGAACCGTCAATTCATCCCCCAGGTGCCCACGAAACGCATAGTGAAACAGAACAACCGCCACGGCCGCCACAAACCGGAGGAGATCAATCTCGTTGACTCGATTGTCGGCCATGGATCGTTGCTGCCTGATTCGTGTGCCTGGGGAACACAGGTGTTCCTGCCCACAAACGAAGAAAGCGGTTCTTGAATTGAGGGTGTGTGTAGTGTGAAGCGCACTACCGAAACGGAAGAACCGCTAGGACAAGTATAGGAGACGAAAAGGACGCAGGGATTCCGCCGACAAGATTGCACAGCACGTTTGGAGACTCTGCCCGGATGCGTCATGGGTCGCGCCGCGAGAAAAGCGGAAAAAGAAGCCGGCGACGTTCAAGGCACCAACGGTCCAACCGGCATAATGCTCACAGCCGGACCTGGATCGCAGCCCCTTCGACACGGACTTCGAAGGTCTCGGCTTTCAGGCGAGGTGCGTCCAGACACGTCCCATCGCGGAGACAAAAGGCCCAACGATGGCGGTCGCAGATCACAGCCCCATCGCGCACTTCGCCGCGTCCCAATGACTCGCCCATGTGGGGACAGAAGTCATCCAGGGCAAAATACTGCCCCCCCACAAAGAAGATGGCAATCTCACGATCGCCGACGGTGAACGTCTTGCCGCGTCCTTCGGGAATTTCGCCCACGCGGGCGACGGTGACAAACTCGGCCATGCGTCCCTCTATGCCGTGATCCCCTTGGTCAACGCCATGAAGGCCGTTTCCAGGTTGATCTCGTCGAGTTTGAAGCTCGTCAGCTTGAAACCGGCGTGAACCAACAGCGTCGACAGATCGCTGTAGTCTTCCACGCCTTTGGCCAATGTGACCATCAGTCGCCCATCGCGCACGTCGACCCGATCGACCAGATCGTGCTGTTCGACAAGCTTGGCCGCCGCATCACAATCGCCGACCACGCCGATCTCCACAATCGGTTGCTCGCGAACGCGGTTCATCACTGCTTTGACTTCTTCGCTGATGAGCAGCTTGCCTCGCTCGATGATTCCCACCTTGTTGCAGATGTCAGCCAACTCGGGGAGGATGTGGCTAGAGACCATAATCGTCTTGCCCAACTTGCGGAGTTCCTTGAGCAACCCGCGAATCTCGATCCGTGCTCGCGGGTCCAGGCCGCTGGCCGGCTCATCCAGCAACAAGACCTGGGGGTCGTGCAGAAGCACCCGCGCCAGGCCAAGCCGTTGCGTCATGCCGCGGGAAAGGCTCGTCACAAAGGCGTCACGTTTGTAGCCCAGGTCGACCAGAGCCAACATCTCCTCGCAGACCTTGCGTCGTTTGGGCCCCTTGATCCGGTAGCACGCAGCGAAGAACTCCAGATACTCGATCACCTTCATGTCGTCGTAGACGCCGAATAAGTCGGGCATGTAGCCGATCATCCGGCGAATCTCTTTC
>CAZLDQ010000014.1:0-17601 GCA_964558295.1 uncultured Planctomycetaceae bacterium
CCTATTATCGCCTTCCGGAACACTTCGAATCCTGGGCTAGGAAACTCCGCGATGCCCGAAACGCACTTGGCGAGAGCAAGCACACCAAGCGGGCTGGTCGACAAACGGGACGAAGTATCGTTCACGAGGATCAGGTAGAAGGCCAACGGGACGAGGATTAGTCCCCAGAAGACGACCTCTGCTCCAAACCGGACCGAACCGGACCTTCTCAAAATTCTTTCGGCGTTCCTAACTCCTGTTCTGGCAGGTGCTTAGCGTCTATCGCCGTTCGTCACTATCGGTCCGCTTTGTGGCCTTCAGAGTCGCGTGAATTCTTGCAAGGGTCAACTGATCCGAACGGCATTACACGCTGCTTGTGGGCTGAAACCGTAGGCCACCATCTTTCCCTCACCCGCACGCACGAGGGATCGAGCCCCTGGCCTGCCCACTCACGCTCCCAGCTTCCGTCACGGTCGCGGTGCTGACATCAAGGCCCGGCTTAGCGATGCCACGAGCATCTTGTCCGGTGCCCGAACATGGGAATTCACAATGCGAGTCAAGAACGAAGGAGAATTGGAGCAATTGGGGCTGACAATCAACTCTGTTGATTCCAGCCAAGACATCAGAGTAGCGGGCTTGCCCTTGACGGTTGATCCAGATGGGGCACAGCCGAACGGCGGCCAGTCCGACGACGATCGCCGCCCCCAAGAGGGCAGCCAGGTTGATGACAATACTCCGCCCAGCGACGGCGGGAGTGGCGGCGACCACACCGAGAACTCCATCCGTGAGCTTTTCGACCGTGCACTCTCCAACCTTAGAGACGCAAGCGCACTTCAAGCCAGGGCAGCCGGGTTTCTCAGGAAAACGACGCTCCATGTTTTCGAGGCGGGACGAGCGCTCAACGAGGCATGCCAACTCCTCAAGAGCGAGCAACGCTGGTGCGAATGGCTCCAACAGTACGGGATAGCCCGGTCAACGGCCTGGGAGGCTGTGGAGCTATTCCGTCGCGCAAAGAAGCCGTCGGCGATTGCTAATCTCCAGATCACCGAAGCGAAGATCAAGTTCGGCATCCAAAAGCCACGTGAGAAAGCTCACGGCACGGCTACGGCAGACACCGATTCGAATACCGTAGGATTAGCCCGCAAAAGTCGAGGTTCTTCGACGTCTGGAACCACACAGAGCCGAATGACTACGCCACTTGAGGGCCACCCCAACGCAGACTCAGCAACAACGGCTGTAACCACCCTCCGGGTCGCTGATGACGATAGTACCATGCCAACCGCTGACGCTGCCTATGCTTTACCCCCGCTGGACGACGCCTTCGTAATGAGGGCAACGGACGAAGACGCCTTTCTGGCCTTCGTGGAGCAGTGCGGTGGATTGCGCCGGGCTGCCCAAGTATTCCAGGCCGCTTGGCGTTCCGCAGCGGAGAAAGCGCGAAAGCATACAGATAATACACCAGAAGGAGAGAGCAGATGACAATATTTGCGTCCGACACTCCACCTGTACGCAAGCCACCTATAATGCTTTACACCTACCCTGGTGGCAAATGGCGATTAGCTAAGAAATACTCTCGCTACTATCCCCCGCATCACCACTTCGTCTCTGTGTTCGGTGGGAGTGGCGCGGAAATCGCCCTCAAGCCGCCCTCGCCACTTGAGACACTAAACGACAAGGATGACCTGATCTACAACGTCTTTGTCGTCTTGCGAGACGACGCACTCCGCGAGCAGCTTGTCCGCCTGTTGGACAATACGCCGGATGGTCGCAGTCAGTACATGGAATGCCATCGTATTATGACTCGCTCATCCGAGCCAGTGCCGTCCGTACGTAAGGCATGGGCATATCTGGTCTGTGCCACGACTGGGTATCACGGCCCTCACCCTGTGAAAACGCGTTCGTGGTCAATGTATCGCCGCGCAAAACACAGCACAACTCATCGATTGATTGCACTGCCCGAGACAATTCAAGCCTGGAAGGATCGATTCCGCCAAGTGCGGCTAGAAAACACGAGTTGGCAAAGGGTCATCGACCAATACGACGCTCCAGATACTTTCTTCTTTTGCGATCCGCCCTATCACCCGGAGGTATGTTCTTCCGGATTGTACTGCCATGAAATGACCGCCGAAGAACACGCCGAACTCTTGGAACGCCTAGCTCGCGTCAAAGGGCGAGTTCTTCTGTGTGGAATCAATCACCCGCTCTATGAAGAGCATTTGTTCTATTGGAGGCGAGTTTCGTTCGAAACGCGAACAACCATGACCCGTACCAGCGATAAGCCTAAACGCAAAGAGGAAATTTGGCTCAATTTCGAGGCCGATGGAGCCAAAGTGCATGATCACAGGAGTCGTATCACCGAACGGTTCGTCGCAACTGTCGGTGGCGTGGAGGAAGCAGAACGGTACATCCAGCGTTACAAGCGATTTCTCAATCTCCCGGAATGAACTAGCAAGACAAGAAATGAACATGATGAACAGGACACAAGCAGCAGCAAATTATGTTCGCGCGCTTTTCGAACAATCGGACCGAGGAGTTTACGAGTGCGGAAACCATATCATCATCTATGGTAACGACGGATATGCCAAGAACCGGCAAACGCAAAAATATGTTGAGAGGATGCGATCCATTCTCAACTACTACCAACTCAATGATTGTGAGTTCGGGCTATCAGACGATGGGCACGCTTGGGTTTTGCTGGTAACACCGGAAGAGAACCATATCGTCGATCCGGAGGATTTGAATTCTGACCTATGGAAGTGCTGGGCGGAGGGCATTACCACGGACACGGATGATTTCAAGGACATGTAGAGGTTCTTCAAGGACTTGGAAGACTCGCTCAAGGATTTGGATGATTCTCTCAAGGACTTGGATGAATAGCTCACAGATAGGGAGAAGAAATGAAGATATCTTCAGTCAGCGTTGTATTGAGCAAGAAGAGAACCGTGAATTATCAGTCCACTGGCAACTCTGTCGGGCTGACAGCGGACCTGGATGAGGGAGAGGATGCCCATGCTGCTGTGCGACAGCTTCAAAGGGAGGCCGCGAAACTGTTGCTCAAGATGGACGGACAGCAGCAATCCGAGACCATTGGTGGCCGAGATCGGTCAAAGGAGGAGGATCAGCGATGAAGGAACGATCATGTGGCGAATGCCGAGCGTGTTGCACTGTGTTCGGCGTATCTGAACTGGGAAAGCCCTATTACCGGCCATGCCCGCACCTCACCGAGAATGGATGCGGTATCTACGAGTGCCGTCCTGCATCCTGCCGGGGATTCTACTGCCTCTGGCTGGACGGAGTTGTGCCGGGAGACGAGCGAAGGCGTCCCGATAATCTTGGGGTGATTTTCGGTTTAAGTCGCCGGGCCACACTGGAGGGACCGCTAGTGTATCTGGAGGTTTGGGAAGTGACGGAGGGCGTGATGGCGACCGACCGGGTACGATACTTGGCTCACAAACTCGACCACGACCTCGGGGTTATCCAAAAGGTGCGATGGCAACCTGCCAATCTCCCGGTTCCCGTCGCCTACGTGATTGACGGCGAGCGTTGGCCGCAAGGTGTCGCATTTGGTGATTGTCATGACCTGATTCGCCTTGAACCACAGGGAGGGCGAGATGTTCTTTACACCGGGATCACTGCCGACATTCGTCGGATTGATGACGACGGTAAATCGGTGATTGCGATGAGTGGTCCAGGGGGGAGTGTCAGTGAACTGCCGGTATAGGAGTGAACAAATGAGGAAACGAGAACCACGATTGCTTGTAGGAAATGGAACGGTCAAACCCAAGTACTGTCTTCATCATCGGCGTAACAAGCGACTCGCCTGTTACGCGATGCCCAATGGACAACGAAGAGGCCCCTTACTCTTCTACTCGGCAACGGATGCGAAGTGGTATTGCCGAAAGATCGCGGGGAAGGACTGGAGGCCCAAGATGCTCGATACGGAGGGGATCAAGCGGGCAGTGATGGAGTACGGCGAAGGGCGATTTATGTGGGGGGTGAATCGGCAGAATGGAAAGGCCGGGTACTCATTGATGTGCGAGATGTCACTATCGGAGGTGAGAGAGGAGTTGGAACGAGCGCGAATGCCGTTGCGTCACGCAAGCCTCACGCCTGAACTGGAGCGACTTTGTCGCGAAACATACGAAAGCGTTGGGAAATACCGCTCGCCGACCTACGAACAGTGGGAATTTGGTTTCCTGCATGATACCCATCCCGACAAAGAGCTTGCCATTTGGAAAGAAATCGGGGCAGCCCTACGGGCTTGGGCGAAAAGGCATCCTGGCGGTGACATGAAAATGGCCAGCGTTGTACTGTGTCTGATCGCCACAGGCGTGGATAGAAATACGTTGCCCCTTGAGTATGTGGACTTGGTTGAGTTTTACACTGGGCCGATCAGCCCGCTGGTCTTCGGGAGTGTGAAATGAGTGACGGCGGTCTGCGATATATGGCGAATGAGTACCTACAAGATGAGGAGAGTGATTATGGAATACCTGGAGATGATTGAGTGCGGTAATGGAGAGTACAACATGCGGGTGGGTGCGCCCCGTGAGACTAGCGTGTGTACGGATAAGGGCTGGATTGCACGCATTACAGGAGTTGACCCGAAATACGGCTACGCCCGCACATTCCTGGTTCGTAGCCGAAAGACAAGCCACGAACGGACTCACTACGGACTACTGGAGGGCTGCGTTTACGAATACCGCCACATTTTCTGCCCTGGCCAAAGCAACCACTCCTACAGCAAGTACGGTGGCGCATCGGGCTACTTTACTGTTCGCGATGGCAACATTGTTGAACTGACTGAGACTGATGTATGCCGCCTGCTGTCGGGTCAGACACATGAATCCGTTGTGTGCGATCCAAAGTCGATCACGCGGAAAAGAGGTGAATCCACGGCAGGAAAACCGGGCGGGAGTCCGAGGCCGGACCTAACGAGTTTCCGGGATTAGTTTCTAACTCAGTCCCCGACCGCGGTAAATCGCGAAGGATCGGATCGATGGGGATCGGTGGTCCGAAGACGCCGTCCACAGTGAATGCCACGATGTTCGCACGGGGGCTCGCTCTACGCGACGGCTCACTGTCCGCAATCATCTGGATCAATGACGGCGGCACAGGCCGCAGTCGGTGAAAACAAAAATTGTACCAAAGGAAGCAATGGATATGAGAAAGGCCCCCGGAAACTGGGAGATAGAGAACGTGCGAGGACTTGATGCGAACACCATGCGAATCGACGGGACCGCCATTGACGGCTTGATCGGCCCCGTGAACGGCGACGGAGCCTCCGTCCTGGCGGACATCGCCGCCAGTCTGAAGCGAATCGCGGATCACGTCGACCCGCCGCCGCCCGACATCGTGGACACAACCTACATCGCCAACAAGCTGGGGCTTACGAAAGTCTGGGTTGCCGAAATGGCGCTGAACAAAGTGATCCCAGCGAATTGCATCGTTCCCGGTACAGGGAACGGGAAACCGTGGAAATTCTACCGGACACGGATCGACAAGTGGATTGAGATGAGATAGTTGGCACGGCGGGAGCGGCGGAATGCCACGGAAGCCCAAGCAGGAAAAGCAGAAAGTCAGCATCTTAGTAAACGGCTCGCCCGTCACTGTGATCCTGCATCCGCCCACTGGAGCACATAAGTCTTGGCGGGCCTACTGGCACGGGCTGCCGAGGGCCAGGAGCACCGGCCAGCATAAGCTCGAGGACGCGGTGGCCGTTGCGGAAAATATGTTGCGGAACGGCGGCAGCCGCATTCATCCCAACGATTTGGTCCTGAGCGATGAGGAATTTGATGAAGTTCAGCGGCGGCATTTCGGAAAGAAGAAAGACCCCGCCGCCCAGGCCAGGGCGCAGAAATCGCTTACCGCTTGTTTGGAGGCAATTTCTGCATTCCGGGAAATCACTGGCATTTGCCCGATCACTAAGGCCACGCCGAGGGATTGCGAGCGCTTTCAAGAGGCTGCACTGAAGATGCCCCGTGATTGGAGGATGTCTCACCCGAAAAGGAATAGTGAGTCTGTGCCCCGTATCCGGCCCAACACGGTCATCAAATGGTCGGTCGCACTTCAAGCGGCGTTTGAGCGGGCTAATCGAGATGCCGGAAAGAAGTGCGTGCGTGGGGTTGTGGATGAGAATAAGTTGCTTTCGTCGAATCCGTGGAGGAATTTCACTTGGATCGACGGCACTGCCCCGAAGAAGCGACATCTCAGCGATGAGGAACTTCTTTCAATTCTAGATTTCCTCGAAGGCCGTTGGCCCGGCGTGACGACGGGATCACTGTTTGCCAAGATGAGCCTCTGGATGTGGGCCAGGCGTGCTGAGGTTGCCAGCCTCCGCTGGGACAATCTCCGTGTTATCGGGGACGAATACCATTTTGACTTCGTTGGGAAGTGGGGTGTCAGGAAGTGGGCAAGGATTCCGGCTGGGCTGTACCGCGAGTTGCTCAAGGTGCGTACTGGCAGCCCATACGTTTTCGCTGCATACACCGATCAGCTTCGGGATCACTACCGGAGAGGTGCCTATCCCCTGACCGCCAAGATTGTTGGCCCGGAATTCGATCCCGAACTCCTGTATCGTTGGTTTCACAACAAGATTAGGAAATGGGCCGATGTGACGGGTCGGGAGCGAGCCAGCCACCATTCTTTCCGAAAGACGGCACTCCAGACCGCCAGAAGGGGTGATGATCGCAACGGGCAGGTGGCCCAGGATGCGAGAGTCACCGAGGCGGTGATGATGCGCCATTACGTCGACGAAACGGACGAGGAACTGCGTCAGGCCAGCAACCGGACCTACGCTCGCCTTCTAGCGGGGATCAGCCCAATGGTTGCGGAACGATATGGCTACTCAGCCGACGAAGAGGGAGTCAGCTTGCAGGATCAACTGACTGCCGCTGTCGCGGCGAAGGATTGGAAGCGGGCACAGGAGCTTTTGGAGAAGCTGTCAAGAGATGGCCAGCAAGGGTAGGCGGATCAGCAGTTGACGTACTTGATCGGATTCTGTGATCCGGGGGAAAAGTAGGTCCGAACACTCTTGCCAAGATACTTCTTTCGAATTGGCTCCGGTGCGATCTTACCGACAAACTCATACCGCTCGGACAGGTCGTATTCCTTTTCCAAGAAATCCCGCCCCGTCATTGTGGAATCGGCGGGAACCCACGCAGCAATGGAATATGCTTCCCGCACGATGCCGCCATGCACAGAAAAAGCGAAGTCAGGGCTGTGGCGGTGCGGAGCGACCTTCCATACCCCCCTTGTTGCATCATACAACTCCAGTGGCGTCATCCCGTATCGATAGAGGCGGCTGATGTTGATGAGGATGACCTTGTCGCTGATCGTTACGTCCTCCGCATCCAACTCTTGAATGATCTCCGTGAGGCGTGCCCGACCGTTCTCTGCCGCGCCGTGGCCCTTGACCCGGTTGGTCAGTTCGTCCAGGCCGAGCAAAGCGATGGCGGCGGATTCCACAAGGAATGCCTCCCGTTCGGTGAGGCCGAACTTCAAGATTTCAAGGACCGGCTCCAGGCCGAGTTTGCGGAGTTCGACGATCCGTTTCACCTTCTCGCAATCCTCGGTGTCGTCCAGGTGGCTGTAGATTCGGTTGCCCTGCCCTTTGCCAACGTAAAAGGGTCGCTGAGTGCGGGGATCGACGTAGAGGTACACGTAGAACTTCAGCTTCTCGCAAACACGCCGGGGAATCGAGGGCATCGGGGCAGGCTCGTTAAACGAGGGGGTGAGGAAGGCTTACCAATTGGCGGTCAGCCTGTCATCATAACCCAAGCCAGCAGCGATGCGAGATGCCGAAACAGTCAGGCCCTTGCCGGTCGTGGCGACCGGCAAGGGCCAGTTGTATTTCGAGCCATTCGGGGCCGTTTATGCGAATTTTTGCGAAAAGTGATTCGGCCCGACAAACTCCATTTTTGCCCCTCGTCGCAACTCCTTATCTGGTAGTCACTTACAAGCACGCCCGGAGGGATTCGAACCCCCAACCCTCGGTTCCGAAGACCGATGCGCTATCCAGTTGCGCCACGGGCGCTAAGTTATGGCCCTTGCCAGATTTGGGAGGCAAGAACCGGCTCATTCAGCACGACGGTCGGAGACAAACGAACCGCATATGAATGAGTGACTGGTGCTATTGTCCGGCCTTTGCCCGCGGCCGTCAAGCGGGAGGATACGACACAGAAATGGAAGGGCAAAGACTCGCCAATTTGCCCCCCCTTTGACATCCGCACGGCGATCTGCTATCTTCATGATCGTGACAACGGGCGTTGGTGGTCGACCACGCAAGGCTTGTGCGGTCGACAAACAGGGAACTCCGGTGGAATTCCGGGACGGCCCCGCCGCTGTAACCGAGAGAGGAACGCTTGCCCCATCTTGAGTAGCCATTGTCGCTTTCGCCGCTTGGTCAGAGCGATGAGAAGGCTTGGGTGAGCCTGGGCTCGGGAGTCAGAAGACCTACCAACGCAGGATGTGCAGCCTTCTGCGCGGGACAGAAGTTGCCAACAGTCTCCCCCTTTTTTGAGCGCTGTCTGTCGGCCACTGCGTTGCGTCTTTGCTTTTGCGGCCTGTGCTTGCGACACAGGTTGTCCGCGTCCGGTGTGCCGCTAGCGTCTGCCGCCATGAATGCTTCTGGTCTATTTCCTGCACGTCGGGTCCGGCAACCGGGCTTTACGTTGGTCGAACTGCTCGTCGTGACCGCGATTATCGGAATCCTGATCGCGCTGTTGCTACCGGCGGTTCAGGCCGCGCGGGAAGCTGCGCGGCGCATGTCGTGCAACAACAATCTCCGGCAGATGGGGATCGGTTTGCACAACTATCATGCCGCGCACCAGTGCTTTCCACCCGGCGGGATCGAACCGCGCACGTTCGCTCGGCCCGCGGGTCGGCAGTTGGCCTGGTCCGTCTTCCTGTTGCCGTTCATCGAGCAGCAGACGGTCTATGCGATGCTCGACACCGCGCAAGCCTTCGACAGTCCGGCAAATGCGGCCGGCGCGGCGATCGTGCTGTCCGTATACTTGTGTCCGAGCACGCCGCACCAATCGCTTTTGCACGAGGGGCGTGGCGCGTGCGACTATGGGGGCATCTATGGGGAACGGATCACCAGCCCCAATAATCCGCCCAAAGGCGCCATGCTCTACGACCAAGCGATCCAAATCGCTCAGATCACCGACGGCACTTCCCATACCCTGATCATCTCCGAAGATTCGGGTTTCGCCGACGGACAATGGATCAACGCGCGGAATGTTTTTGATCAGGCCTATCCGATCAATCAAGCCCCCTCTTACGAGAACGACATTCGCAGCAAGCACCCCGGTGGGGCCAACGGGCTCTTGGCCGACGGCTCCGCACGATTCCTTCCCGAGACGATGAACCAAACCGTGTTGGCCGCCCTCTGCACGCGAGCCCTGGGGGAAATCGTCGAGGAGTTTTGACCCCTCAAGCGGGCAACGTATCAGTCGCAACCTGTGGAGAGATTCTGATGAGATGCAGCATGACACCAATCATCCCCGGCCTCTTACTGTTCCTAGCAGCCGCCGGAATCTCGACGGCCCACGCGGCGGTCGTCGTCGACTTCGAAGATATCGGAGCCAGCCTTCCGCCCAACAGTTTCTGGAACGGATCGGACGAGTCGGGCGGCTTCACCAGCGGCGGCCTTTGGTTCCCGAACAACTACACCGCGACCTGGATGAGTTGGGACGGCTGGGCTTACTCGAACACCACCGACACCACGACCGCGGGCTACTTAAACCAATACAGTGCCTACACTGGCTCCGGCTACAACGCCTCGGCCACCTATGGTGTGGCCTTTCAAGGCTTCCCCGGACCGATTTCCATCCAAAACATTCCGGCCGGTCAGCTTCTCGGTGCGTATATCACCAACACGACCTATGCCGCCTTGTCAATGCTCCAGGGCGACAGCTTCGCCAAAAAGTTCGGCGGCCAGTCGGGCAACGATGAAGACTGGTTCCTTCTAACCATCACCGGCAAGAACACTGCCGGTGAGACCGTCGGCACGGTCGACTTTTACCTGGCCGATTATCGGTTTACCGACAATGCCCTCGACTATGTCCTGAGCGATTGGACCTGGGTCGATCTCTCAAGCCTGGGCGCCGCGGGCGCGACCACCCTGGAATTCGGGCTCACCTCGTCTGACGTAGGCGACTGGGGGATGAATACTCCCGGCTATTTCGCGCTCGATAATCTGACCCTCACCGGCGCCGCCGGCGTCCCCGAGCCGGCGACGTTATGGCTGGCCGGCCTCGCCGTCGGCTTGTTCACGATCCGACGACGACGAGGCTGAACGGCGACCGGCGGGGGAGAGGGAATGCCGATTGTCGAAAACCAAATGACGAAGGAAATCCGAAGAACGAAGCACGAATGGTCGTCGAAGCTTCAGTATCGGCAGGGACTTCCGGGCTTCGGGTTTCGTCTTTCCTTCGTCATTTTGGTTTCGACATTCATGCTTCTCTACCCCCCCCTGCGGGAGTTGATTTGACACAGCCGGCGGCGGTTGGTACGCTCAAGGGGTCATAGGGTGTTGGTGGTCGGCCGGCCCAGTGGGACGGCCGACGAACAGGGAACTCCGGTGCAATTCCGGGACGGCCCCGCCGCTGTGACCGGGCGAAACGGGATGCCTGTTCTTTGACGGTCATTGTCGCTTGAGGTGGTGCTCGCCAGCGAGCCCTCCGGCGATGAGAAGGCCAAGGCATTTCCGGCAGTCAACGGATCGACTGCCCGTTCGGGAGTCAGAAGACCTACCAACACCATTGGCAGTCACGCCACGACGGGTGGGGTGTTGCCCGTGGTTTATCGTCTTCGTGTTTCGCCCGCGATGTCGGTTACGACTTGGTCTTGCTCTATTCCGCCGGAGGAGCCCTCGGTGGCCGGCGCGCCGTGGGAGTCTCTCAACGAGCCGCTGTTCGCGCCGGTCAGGGCGCCGTCGCTTTTACGCCAGACGCTCTCGGCGACCGAGAAGACACGTCAAGCGGTCTCACTCAGCTACAGCCTCTTGGCCCACGTCGTGGTGATTGCCGTAATCAGTGTGGCGCCGGCGGGCGCTCCGGTCCGCTGGGTACCCGTTCAGGTAGGACCGGCGACCATCGAGTTGCAAGCGTCGTTGGCCGAGGTGGCCGATCCGCAGCCGAAGGACGACCCCACCGCACTGGTGGAGCATCTCGAATTCCTCGAAGAACTCGAACCGACCAGCGCGACCAGCTTGAGTGCCGCGACGGCGACGGAGCTGGATCGTCCTGTGGTGGAAGTCCACACACCGGAAGTGGTCTTGACCAGTCTCGCCGCGTCGGAACTCGGTGCCCGGGCAAGGCCGGCGAAGCTCAACCGTCCCGCGCTCGAGGAACCGGTTGCGACGGCCGCCACGAAGCCTGCGGAACCACCGTCGCATTTGCCCCACACCCGAATCGGCCGGGCCCATGCTGCAGACCTGACGGCCGAAGCGCTCCCCGCGTCGGCCAGCGCCGCCTCGCGTGCTTCGGACGGGGCCGAGTCTAGCCCGCCGACCCCCATCCACAATCCGGCCCCGCCCTATCCGCCCGAGGCGCTGGCCGCCCGGCTCACCGGCCGGGTGATCCTCCGCGTCGAAGTGGCGGCCGACGGCTGCGTGCTGCATGCCAGCGTCTATCGTTCCAGCGGTGTTCCCTCGTTGGATGCCTCCGCCCTGGCCACCGTGCGTACTTGGCGGTTCACTCCCGCCATGCGTCCCGATGCGCCTTCCCGCGAAGTCGCCGTACCGATCAGCTTCGTCCTGGCGGCATCTTAGAACCCGTCTCCAAACCGGATCTCGCCAGCATTTTGGCGGTTTACAACAAGTCTTGAAGCAGGTTCCTAGTCAGTCGGACCATAGCTGAACGGACAAGGAACCCACCAGCGGGCTTTGTAGAAGCGGGCGTGGGGCATCGTCTTCGAGGGCTCGCCCCCGACAAAGCGGATCGTATCCGACCACCACGACTCCGTGGCCGCCATAAGGATCGTCGGGCCACCGGCCTCCCGTTGGCTAATGCTCTTCACACAGCCCCGTGGGAGCGAGGACAAACGGGCAAATGTGCCCGATTCCGTGTCGAACGTCCAGACATCCCAACCGGTAACAAACAGCCGCCGCGTACCCGGCACGGGAAACAGGTCGTGCCCACCGCCGCCGGAAGGCAAGGGAAACCGGCCGTCCTCGACGAGGGCCGGGGCCTGGCGGTTGCCGTTGTAGCGGTAGCGGACAAGATCCTTGCCGCCGACCGCCCACAGACGCTTCAGCCGCAGGTCCCACGTCACGCCATGGGCGTCGAACAACTCGATGTCTGTATACTTCACGTCGTTTGGTGCGTGGCTCACCGCCGGGTCGGTCGAAAACACCCGCAGGTAATTTCCCGTGCTCGACGCGCTGACCAGATTCCCGTCGGGCAGCAACTCCACCGAATGCGTGTTGCCCCCGGCTAGCGCATAAAAGGGCACCTGCTTGTCCTTGATCCGAATCAGCGCGATCCCGCCGCCTGACGCGGAGGTGATCAGATGCGTACCTTCCATGACACGTTTGCCATCGGTCAGATGCCCAAACCACCGATGATGCGCTGGGTCAATCTCCTTACTCTCCGCGGGCGACCACGACCAGAGAATGGCCCGCGGGTCGCTCCAATCGGCGTTCTCGTCGACCAGTAGCTGGCGTGGCGTGCGTTGTTCGCAGCAGAGAATCCGCACCGACTTTTCTGGCGCCTGGGCCATGGACAGATAAACACCGCCGACTAGAAAGAGTACCGCGACGAGAAGGCTTCGGAGGATTGATTGCTGGGACTTTGCCAGACACTCAGCGGTTGCCATGGTGCGATGCTCCGTTTCCTGGGCGTTCTGGAATACCTGAATCAACTCTTCATTATCCCGTTAAGCAGGTCCTTTAACGAGGAGGGGCAGTCCTAAGCTTGGGCAAAGCGTTAAGATGACACACTATCATGCGGTAGCAAGACGGGTGTGGCAAGATTCTCTGGTATCCTTGTGCAGACGTCCCGCCTGCCCCAGCTTAGGCATCTTGCCTGAGATTTACTCTGCTGCCTTCGCGGGCGGCCCAACCGGCTGACTGGCGTTCTGTTGACACGCTTGCCTATCCCCGCAGGATCGAAGCTTTGCTTGTCTAGCACGAAGCGGCCTTACGACGAAGCCGGAACACGCCGGCCGGGGCTAACAGCCCCAACGCCAGCAAGAGCGTCGAGGGCTCGTGGAGCGTGGCCGTGGCATAGAGTTCCAGAATGTCGCCGCTGGCCGACGAGAGGATCCGGTAGTCGAAATAGGAAGCCAAGTCGCCGACCAGTTCGAGGCCCTCGTCAGTGATCGAAGCGGCGGTCAATACCTGGAAGGTGTCGCCAACATGGGGCATGAAGTCGTCGGACAGCGCAATTTCCAGTTCACCGTCGAGCGTGGCCGAGCCGGTGACCTGGAGCCAATCGTAGTCGGTCCCTTGGGTATCGCCGGCCAAGTCGATCGCCAAGAGCCCCGTTTGCACGTAGTCGCCATTGATGGTCAGGAGGTCGGGGGCAAGGATCGAACTGGCGCCAACCGCAACGTTGCCGAGAACGGTGCCGGTACCACTTACGCTTTGATCCGCGGCCAGCACGAGACGGTGATTGGCCAGTCCCCTGACATCGAGCACGGCCGTCGTGCCTTCGAGCGAGAAGCTCGAGGCTTGGCTGAGATTGTTCGACGACGCATGTGTCAGGGCGAGCGTACCGTTGAAAATCCGGAGTTGGCCGGTCATGGTGTTCGTGCCGCTGATCGTCAGCGAACCGGTGCCCGCCTTGGCCAACGACAGGTTGCCGGCAAGGGTCGACATGGCGTTGGCACCGAGGGTCAACGTGGTGCCGATCGGCAGGATGTTGTCGCCCCCGTCAATCTGGAGCACGCCGTCCATAACCTGGGTACTGCCGGTGTAGCTTTTCGGGGTTCCGCTGAAGATGGTCTTGCCCTGATTGTTGCGGACGATGATTGAGTTGCCGGCTCCGTTTTGGATCCTACCGCTGTTGAGGGTAAGCGTTCCCTTTGCGTTTTCCCCGTCGTAGACAACCAGGAAGGTCTTGGCACCCAAGCTCGTGTTGATGTATAACTGCCGCCATCAATGGTCAACGAAGAAGTCGACCCATTGGCCATGCCATCTTACTGGCCTTAGGCGCTCGGCATGCTAGCATCTGCCGATCGCATAGATGCCACTATAACCTGCCCGGTCACCTCAGTCCACAATCAGACATCCCCCTCGCGATGGATTTCTTTTCTACCGCGAGGAGGGGTTCGTGCGGACTGGCTGCTCCACCGGACGGTACGACGTGGTGGGCGAATGGACCACGACCGGCGCGCACGAGCTGGCACAGGGGGCCGGACAGCAGACCACCGGATGAGTGGTTTGGCACCAACCACACCCGGCTGCCGAGAGCATCAACAAGACCAATAGCGTGGAGGCAAACCGCTTCATAGAGCACTCCCTTGCAAAAGACCGGCATCCCGCGCCAGGCAAACCATGGCCCCAAAAACTTAACAAAACCGGCCAGCGAGGTCAAAGTCAACTTCGAGGGGCTTCGCCCCTGCTTGCTATCACTTGTCGATTAGCGAATACTCGCGTCGGGTAGCTGTTGCTTAATGCCTTCGTCCAACGGCATTTTGTCGGGCACGGCCCCGGTCGCTTGGAGCAAGCGATCCAGTTCGGCACGCAGTTCGGCCACCTTACCGGCGTAGCGAGGATCGTCGATCAGGTTCTGGGCTTCGGCAGGATCGGCCGAAAGGTGGAACAGGTCGGCCTTGTGGCGATCCGGTCCGCCGTCGCCGTGCGGGTAGTGGATGTACTTCCACTCTGCCGTGCGCACGGCGCGCACATTGGGCGTAAAGGGGAATTGCTGTTCGTAGTTATAAAAATAGGCGAAGCTCGTGCGCCACCCGGGGGCGGCCTGCCCCATAGCCAACGGCTTCCAGGACCGTCCGTGGGTCTTGGGAATTGGACCGATGCCACAGACGTCGAGGATACTCGGAAGGAAATCGACGGTAAGGGTCATCTTGTCGACGACGCGCGGTTGGGTAGGGGGGGTCAAGCCCGGATAACGTACGACCAACGGAATACGAATGCTCGGCTCGTGGGCCGTGCGTTTGTCGATCATCCCCTGCTCGCCGTTAAGCAACCCGTTGTCGGCGGTGAACACGATGAGCGTGTTGTCCAATTGGCCGGTCTTCTGGAGAAACTCGTAGAGCAGGCCGACGCTGTCGTCAACCGACAGGATCGTACCCCAGTAGGCCCGGGTCATGGCGGCAAAATCTTTCACGGCCGCCGGTGACCGGTCGGGCCAATGCTTCCGGTAGTCGAATAGCGGCCCGTAGATCCCGTGCCAGGTGTCCAAGCGTTCTTGGTACCAAGCGTCGTTATCGGCCAACAAAAACGCGCTGGCCGGATAAGGCACGTTGACATGGTCGAACGCGTGGGCGTACTTGGGCTCTGGGTAGTAGAAGCTATGGGGCGCCTTGTGGCCCAGCATCAATGCCCAGGGCTTGTCGGCAGATTGCTGCTTGAGCCAGTCGAGTGCCATGTTGGTCACGACGGTGGTGTAGTAGCCCTTCACCAGGCGGCGTTTGCCACCATTGAAGCGGAACTCATTATCAAAATACTGGCCCTGGCCTTTGTGGGTCACAAAGTAGTCAAATCCGCGCCGCGCGTCGTCGTTCCCCTCGCCCATGTGATACTTGCCGATGTAGGCCGTCTGGTAGCCGGCCGCCTGGAGGAGGCGAGGCCAAGTAGGCATGTCGTCGGGATACTCGGTGAAATTGTTCAACACCCCATGGGCATGGGCATAGAGTCCCGAAAGGATCGACGCTCGGCTGGGCGAGCAGAGCGAGGTAGTGCAGAAGTGGTTGGGGAAATAGACCCCTTCGTGCCCCAAGCGGTCGATGTTCGGCGTGGCAATGATCGACTTCGGGTTCAAGCTGACGCAATCCCAACGTTGATCGTCGGTGAGGATAAACAGCACGTTAGGCTGCTTCGCCGCCTGGAGCCGCGCCGGGGCGAACGTGGCCAGGGCCAGAACGGCAAGCAACAACGGGCGCATTAGCAATCGGGACATGCGAGTATCTCCAGCCCAAAAGCGCTACTTGGCCACCTTCGGTGCGCCGTCGAGATCCACGGCCACGACGGTGGCGATTTTGTCGGGGGCTTCGTTGGGGAGCGTGATCGACAACTGGCTTTCGCCCGCGGTCACGGCAAGCGTCTGGCCGCCGGCCAAGAGGCTCGCCTTCGCTTGGGCCGCCTGAAGCGGAACGACCAGTTGTCCGTTGGCCGGCCAATCGAACACATGCAGGTAGAGCCGCGTCTTGCCGTCGGCTAGCTTCTTCTGCGTGCAGCGGCCCCAAGCCAACTGCTCAAAGGGGCTGGCCGTGGTTCCGTAGATCGACTCGCCGTTGACCTTCATCCACGAGCCCATGGCGCGGAACGAGTTGACCGTCTCTTCCGGCACACTACCGTCCCCCTTGGGGCCGATGTTCAATAGGTAATTGCCCCCTTTGCTGGCAATGTCGATCAGATTGCGGATCAGCGTCTCGTCCGACTTCCAAGCGTGGTCATGCTCGCTATAGCCCCACGTGGTGTTCAACGTCATGCAGGTTTCCCAGTCGACGCCGGGCATGCCGGTGGCCGGGATGTGCTGCTCGGGCGTGATGAAGTCGCCGTACTTCGGATCGAGTCTCGACGCAATCGCGGCAGTGCCCATGCCTGTGAAGCCGGCCTCGGGAATGCGGAACAGGCGGTTGTTCATGATAATCGCCGGCTGCTTTGCACGAACCTCGGCCATCAGGTCGAACGCACGCCAGGCCTCGTCGCCTTGAAAATCCTGCGAGCTATAGTCCCACCACAGTATGTCGATCGGGCCATAGTTCGACATCAGTTCCGCCACCTGGGCATGCAGGAAGGCGATATACTTGGCGTGGTCGCGCTGGCCGTTCGGATAGGGCTTGCCCTTGAGCGGGTGGGGGAGTTGCTTGGACCGGGCGTAGGCGTACTGGTCGTGGTGCCAGTCGATCACCGAGTGATAGAAGCCCACACGCAGCCCTTCCGCCCGCAAGGCGTCGACGATCTCCTTGACCAGGTCGCGATTGAGCACCGAGCCGGCGTCGTAGTCGCTCACCTTGGAGTCGTGCAGGGCAAAGCCTTCATGGTGCTTCGTGGTGAAGACCACATAACGGCAACCGGCCTCCTTGGCCAGTTGGGCCCACTGCCGGGCAAACCCCCGACTCGGCTGGAACCGCGGGATGGCCTGCTTGGCATAGGTGTCGGTATCGGCCTTCACGCGCTCCTGGATCCACTCCATGCCCCCCTTGGTCCCCACGGCCTTTCCTTCCCAGGTGCCGGCCAGTCCAGAGTAGAGTCCCCAGTGGACGAACATCCCAAACCGGGCCTCGCGCCACCATTGCATCCGTTGGTCGCGCTCGGCGGCCGTTTCCGCTGCTTGCAGGCCGACGCCAGAGAACATGGCCGAGACAACGATACCGACCGTCAGAAGTCTCATCTTCATGGTGCCTCTCGGGGGTGAATCACAAGAATTCCGGGGACATGGCGAACGGGCAAAGGCCGTGCAAGATACCTTGCAGCATATCCTCGGTCCGACC
>CAZLDQ010000014.1:17611-45638 GCA_964558295.1 uncultured Planctomycetaceae bacterium
GGGCAAGCTCGCCGCCACGGGTTGGCGGTTATCCCTCACGGCTGTCAAATCGATGGCTCTTACAACCCGCGCACGCGGTCCATCTGGGCCGACAGATCGGCCAGGTGAGCCCGATCGCCGCCGCGCACTTCGGCCGTGGCCCAGTCGTGGAAGTCGATCTTCTGGAGTTCCTCGCGGACCTTGGCCCAATCGATGTCGCCTTCGCCCAAGGGGAAATCAAACCCTTTGAGCATCCCTTCCTTCATGGCCACTTTGAGGTTGTATTCCTTGATGTGGATCTTGCCAATCCGCCGACCGAGGACCTCGATCCACTGCTGCGGCCAGCCCCAGCGCACGACGTTCCCCACATCAAAGTAGGCCTTCACATAGGGGCTCGCCAGTTCGTCGATATAGCGGGCCATCGAGAGCGGTTCGATAAGGAACGAGGCCCAAACGTTTTCGATCAGGATCGGAACCTTCTTGTTCTCCGCGTACGGAATCGCTTGGCGAATCACCTCCTGGGTGCGGCGGTAGTGTTCCATGAACGGGGCGTTCGGATCAGCACGCACCACATAGAGCACCGACGTTGCCCCAAACATCGCCGCCGCGTCCAGCGCTGCCGGCAGGTCGGCATACCCGGCGATGGTCACGCCATGGACGGCAACGCCCACTTTCTCGCTTGCGCGAGCCAACTCCGCCGGCTCGGTCGCGGTCCGCTTGAGCGAAGCCGCGTTCACTTCGACCCCCGCGAAGCCGATGTCCTTGAGCATGCGAAGTTTGTCCTCGGCCGACAACTTTTCCTGGATCATGTCCCAGCCTACGGCCTTCTTGATCCGGCCGGCCGGTTGCGGGGCCGCGGCCGATGCGGTACGCACGGAGGCCAACGCGACACTGGCCAGCAACCCTCCGCTGGCCTGCACAAAACGGCGACGGTTGAGCGGTGATGTCATGAGTCGATCCTGGGGTAAGAGGCTCTCGGGTCGTCTTCACCATTTAGCCGGCGGGCTTGCCCGCCGCGTTTTCATAGAATCCCATCGCCCTCCAGTATGCACACCCCGCTGGGGAAGTCAACCGATAGGCGACCAGTGGGTACGTCAGAGTAGCAGGTACACGGAAGTGTGCCATCCTCTTGTCGTCTTGCCACTTGAGCCGGCGGGCTTGCCCGTCGGCTCAATGGGTTTGACGAACAAGCCCCACAAGAGGAGCCTCACTTCATCGGAAAGGCGAAGTCGGCCTGTGCGGTACCTCCGGGAGGAACGTCGAACTCGATCTCTTTGCCTTCCTGCCCCGGGGGGAGCACGGAGCGGACCGGCCCGGAGAGATCGAGACTGGCCCTCGAGCCAACCGTGACAAAGCGGACCCGATGGCGTCCGACAACCGCCCCGTCCAGATCGTGGTCGGCGTCGATCAGTTTGGCCTGATAGTGGCCTGCCGCGTCGGTGACTCCCACGGAGCCCGGCCCGGGATCACGTCCCTTTTGGCCGATCGGCTGGAACTGGACCGCGACATTGGCCACCGGCTTGCCGGCCACGGTGACTGTTCCGGCTACGGGAACAAGTGGATAATCACACTTTGCACAGCCGAGCACCAGCGAACAGAGTCCGAGGGCCGCGATTCCAGTGCGTGTGCCCAGCCGGCGGAACGTCATTCCAACCAGCCCGACGGAAAGCAAAAGGATCGTCCCCGATTCCAGCACGGGCACCACCTCGCCCCAGGTCGTGGGTTCCGTGTGGGGGACCGTCTCCCCGGGCACGAACGTCACCGCCACCAAAAGAAACGCTCCCAGGAGAACAGGCACAGCTTTCATGGCAGCTCCACTTCCGAGGTTGAATCAACCAATCCTGTTTGCTCCTCACCACTCATTGGGGCAACCCCTCCGCTTCCCCTCCCGCGCGCGTGGCCGCCGCTTGGAGAAGCGTCAGGTCGATCGTGGTCGAGACAAACCGGACCGCGCCGTCCCCCATGCCAAAATTCATCCCGCCGGGATGCTCGCTGGCAAACGCATAATAGCAATCCATGCTGCCGCCCAAGGAAATGCAACGGTCGAAGTCGGCGATCAGCCCCACGGAACTGGTGCCGATCCCACCGACCACGTAACCGCCATAGGTAAACGCCCAAAAGGGATTGCGGCCGATCGTCGTGCGTGTCGTGTATTCGCCGATCGCCAGGGTATTGGAAAGGCCGTCGGTCACGCTGGCGAAATCGGCATACTGCAGCTTCAAATAGCCGACCGAGGGAAACATCCCGATCCACTCCAGCTTCTTGAAGTCTCCGTTGGCGTCGAACACCGAGGTATTGTGGCCGAACCAGCCACCGGCCGAGCCCATCCGACCCGAACAGGCCTTGTAGGAGCTGATCCGGTAGGCCGTCGTGGCCGTGGGGAATTGCAGCGTGCCGTTGGCCGACGGCACTTCCAGCTGGCCGACGTTTTTGGCCGAGGGGCAGTTGAACGTGGCAACCTGTGCCTGGAGCATTTCCAGCGGGCTCTGGTAAAAGGACTTCGTCTGGTCGAACTTCGCGTAAAGCGGCATCTGCTCCAGATACGGAAGAATCGCGATCGACCAGTTGGTACCGTACCTGGTCGTTGAGAAGTCTGTCATATTGCCGAGGATCAACGATCCGGCCGGGAGCTTCTTGTGGATGTCGTGGTAGTTATGCGCGGCCAGCACAAGTTGCTTGAGATGGTTCGTGCATTGGGCCCGCCGGGCGGCCTCGCGTGCGGCTTGCACGGCCGGCAACAGCAAAGCGATCAAGATCCCGATGATTGCAATCACCACCAGAAGCTCGACGAGCGTAAAGCCCCTCAGCGTTGAAAATGTTCTTCGCCACCAAATCGTCTTCATCACATCCCCTCCCCACAACAAGCATAGACATAGACGTTGTCACACCTCACTGGATCATTTTCGCGCCGGTCGTTTCCAGACCAATAGCCGGATCGTCTGAGGCGCTAGTTCGTCGAATGCCTCGACCGTGCTTTTCTGCGGTTCTGAGGCGGAGACGAACTCTGCCCCCGGCACATCGAGGGCGAATGCCGACGATTTGTCCGAGGTGTTCCAGACGATCACCCCGACGAGGTCTCCCGAGCTGAAGCCTTTGGCAACGATGCCGGTTCCCTTGCATGTGAAGCCTTCGGTGTCTGTAAACGCGCCGGTCATCAGAAGCCGTGCGTTCTTTTTTTGGAAGTTGGTCATGCTTTTCATATACCCGGCCGCTTCCTCAAACGGGAAGGTCTGCATTCGGGCGATATTCGGCTTGTTCAAGACCTGGCTGTAGTCCTCCAGCTTGGGAATGCGCCGACTGACCAGGTAGTCGCGGTCCGGCGCATAGCGGGATTCGATCTCCCAACGCCAACCATAGACGCAGGTGTAGTTAGCCATCGCGCGGTCTATCAGCGGAGAGGGGACGCGCACCGTACAGGCGACTTCCGGATACGTGTAACGCACCATTTCCGGGAAGAGACCATTCCGCTGCGGATCGACCTGTTGCTGAACGATCCGGTCGGCGGAGTCTTCGAAGACTCCCTCCACGCAACCGTGGAAATAGATAATCGAGTCCAAGAGCGCGTCGAAGAAACCCTCGGTCATCACGATGAAGTCGGGATTGACGCCCTTCATCGTCTGGGCGATGTCGCGGAGCATCTCTTTGCGGTCGTACTCATAGACCATCGCCGGTACCGGATGCCCGTGCCCTTCGCCGTAGCAGGCCATCGGCCCGCGTACGCCAAGCTGGTCGTACAAGATCCCGTCCGCGCCAAACTCGTTGGCCTGCTTCGCTAGCGCCAACAATCGCTCGCGCCAGGCTTGGGCCACATTGCATCCGATATCAAAATGGTATCCTGGAGTATCTTTGTATTTGTGCCAGAATTCCTGAACCGTGCTGCCGTCCTTGTTGGTCACAGCCAGATGCCGGCCCGTGTCGGTCCAAAAGGCGGTCCCGCGTTCGATCAATTGGCCGTTGGCATAGAGAATGACCCTCTTACCGCAGGCGTGGGCTTTCTTGATCCCCTCGCGCAGCCCCTTTTCTCCACCCATCAACGGGCAGGGATTGTAGTCGGGATAGAGATGATCGTGGCCGCCGTAGCCCCAGCCGAACAGCCCGAGAATATCGAGCCCGCGCTCGTCCGCAATCTCGCTGAGCTTGTCCAGCGTGTCGTACGGCCACATGATCTCGCCGTTCTGCTGCTTGAGAATCGCCAAAAGCCAACCACTGGCCGTCTTGACCCAGGCCGGCTTTTCGATCTGCTTGCTCACCGAATCGACCCACGTGCGATAGATGCGTGCCGCCGTATGCCAGTCGCCTTGATAGGGTTGGACCACCACCGTCGGGATCGTCCCCCGCTCGCCGGGCAGGAGGAAGAAGCGGTGCTGGAATGTGGCGAGGAACGTTCGCTGTTCCGGATCGTAAGACGTCTTCAATGCCTTGGCCCGGCAGCGTGGGTCATGGGCGCCCAGATAGAGCCCAGCCGCTTCGCCAGCAAAGGCAAACCACTGCATGGTACCGCCGGCACTAGGGAAGTTGGCAATTGTCACAAAGTCTTTGCCTGCCTTGCGCCATGGCCACAGGTTGTCTTTGTCGTCGGACGGGACTCTGCGGATGCGGTAACCGAAACCGTTCGGCATCAGGAGCGGCGTTTTCGCCAAATCCGCGTGAATGCCGGTGAACCCTGGTCCGGTAAACCCTTTGACGATCCATTGTTTGGTGCCATTCTGGATTTCCCCGCCAATCTCGAAGCAATCGCCCGCACTGCGGAAGATCAGGGTCAGCCCGATCTCCAGGCGTTCCGTCCCATCGGTCAGGTTGGGATAGACAAGCGTTAGCTCGTCTTTCGTCTCTTTCACACTCGGAGGCAACTGGCGGCGACTCTCCACAACAACATCGCGTTGCGATGCGCTCCCCTGCGCGGGCTCCAGCACAAGACTCCAGAAAGATGCGTCTGTCGCTTTGCTCGAGGGGCAGTCGGCAAACGACGGAATCAGACTGATTCCGGTCTCGTCGAAGCGGATCTCACCCGCCGGTATCGTAAGGCGATGGGCCTCCCGAGCGGCCGCGCCCCCGTAGAACAGGCAGACCGCTACCGCCATCAATAGGCATTTTCCCATGGATGCTGACATCGTGAGCTCCTTGTCTTTCCGTGAGAATCCCAAATCGTGTCCGCCGGCGACATCGTTCGGGTTACTTGGCTTGGACCTGGAAATCCCGGGTCGCCTTCTCCTTGGGAAGATCAATCACCGTGGTATAGTCTGGAAACAGCCGCAAACCATCGGGCAACTCCTCGGTCGTGCCCCGTCCATCAAAGCCGCTGATGCGCACCGTATGGGGCCCGCCGATCGTCCCCTCGCCGTCCAACGCCGTGTCGTACTTGCCCGCCTTGATCTTAGCAAATCCGGGGGGGCCGAAATTGTGCTTGCTGCCGTCGGGCAGAAACAGGATCGTCCCGGCTGGGATCGGTTTCCCGACAAATGTGACCGTTCCCGAGATGTCATAGCGAGTCGTGGCATCTGTCTTGCTGCAACCACAAAACCCAAGGGCCGCACAGGCCACCACCACCCAACACCGTTCGTTGATCGTCAGCATCCATGATCCCTTTCATAGCTATCGCTGTTGCTCGGCTTCTTGCCTGCGGATCAGTCCTTGGTTCCGACAGGCTCCCCCCCGTCGCGGCTAGCCAAGGCATAATAGACCGGCATCTCCATCGTGGCCGAGAAAAACCGTACGGAACCATCCGTCATGCCAAACTGACAACCACCCGGGTGAAGGCTCCCAAACGGTGCGTCATTCGAACTTTCACTTCCCAGCGTCGAATTGATCGGGTAAACCACATTCTTGGAAGCAAAAATCAGATATCCGGCTGACCCGCCATCCCAGTAGCCACGAATCCAAGTCCGCGCGTAGGTTATCTTCTGCGAACGCTCGCCGAGAAGAAACGTGTTTGACGTCCCATCGGTTACCTCGGCCAAGTGGATCGCCTTCGGATAGGCTGAGGTCCCTTGATCACAAATGCTGTACGTCTTGTCGGTATCGTTGCACTTGTAGTTCGTGTTGTTGGCAAAGGTATTCACGCCCTTGGGCCCCAAGATGCCAAGGTAGTGCATCGTCTGCGAAAGTTGATCGTTGTAGCTCTCCGCACTCGCGGTGGTGTAGAGGTCCCGCCCGTTGCTCGGACAGAGGTATGCGTTGAACCGAGCCGGATACCCGACGGCGGTCCGGCCTTGGGCGTTATACCCTCCCTGGGCAAACGAGAAGCGTTGATGCAGCGGCAGTTGTTCGATGAACGGCAGGATCAAGACATGCCAGGATAATTCGTTGGAGCTGATTGCCGCCGGAGGGAGCGTCTTGTAGGTGTCCTCGTAGTTCAAAAGGGCCAGGCCCAGTTGCTTGAGGTTGTTGGAGCATTGGGCCCGCCGGGCGGCCTCGCGTGCGGCTTGCACGGCCGGCAACAGCAAAGCGATCAAGATCCCGATGATTGCAATCACCACCAGAAGCTCGACGAGCGTAAAGCCTCGCGGCCCCTGGTACGCCACTCGTTGCTGATTAGTGTTCATCACAGGCTCTCTCCAAAAATGAATGACGATGAGAAAGACTTGCCGTAAGCCCCGCCGCTATGCGGTTGCTCTTGGTTCGAGACACGTGGAATGTTGGTTGCGGTCCGTGGTTACTTCGCCTGGCTGGCCTCCGTGCGGATCTGGTACATCGCCGCGCCCATCTGGCGGCAAGCGTTGATTACTTCCCAATGCGGGGTGTCGCAAATATCGACGAGACCGAAGTTCATGTTTTCGCCGCAAAACCGGCCGGTCGTCGGTTGATCGAAGAACTGGAACCAGTGGGTGCCGATGATTGCCGGGTTGCGCAGGGCACTTCCTACATACTCGCAGTAGCCCTGCGCCCGTCCGGCCTGATTGGGTCGAGCCTGCCAGCCGGGATGGAACATGCCCCGGTCCGTCGCCCCCATCGAAAACTCGCCGATGACGATTGGCCGGTCCAATCCTTCGGGCAGACGGAGGTCGTCGACCGTGGCCGAGTAGCGGTTGATACTGATCACATCGGCGTACTTCGCCGCGGCCTCCATCACCATCCGGTTGGCCGAGCCGGCAAACCGGCAGCCGAGGTAGAGATGCTGCGGCGAGGCTTCTTGGATCGAGTCGCGGCACGCGCGGAAATAGCCGTCAAGCAGGGTTCGATTGAAGGCTTCCAGATCGGCGCGCACGGCCTCCTTCTTCTGATCGGGCGGAGTGGTCGACGTCAACAGGGAGTCCCACGAGGCGTGGTGCGTACTCCAGGCCTGATTGAGGTTCTCGACCGTCGTGTACTTCTTCTTCAATTCCTCCAGAAACGCCCGCTTGGCTGGTTGGTCGGCCGGCGAGGCGAGCGTGCTTGCGGCCAGATAGCAGGTGTCGCCCCAGTTCAGTTCGTTGTCGACGAAGAAGCCCAGGCACCAGGGGTCATTGATGGCATCCTTCCACTCCGTCTGGAGCGTTTTGCGCATCACTTCGCGTAGACCGGGGTCGAACGGGTCGGGTGCCCCGCCCCAGCAACCCTGGGAGCCTTGAATGCGATGAGCCATCCGGCCCAGCGGCAGCGAGTAGACCACGGCCGTGTAGGGCGTCTTGCGATGGTTGAACACGGCCGGATCGGAGGAGTTGGCCACCGTGTTCAGCGCCCAACTGGCCAGACGCCGCTGGGCCATCCGCGCGTAATCCGTGGCCCAATTCGCTCCGTACTTGCGGAACAGGTTGGCTTCCAGATGATCGTAGATCGCGTGCCCTTCTTTGTCAGCATAGTAGCCGCCGGTCGCCCGCGGCTCGGTGCCGAAAAATGCGCCCAGCGGAGAGTCTTTCGGCGGCAGGCGGAAGTAGAACTCGCGGTCCGTGATTGGCGTCCCGCGGTACACGGTCCCAACGCGGACCCGCGTCCCCACGCGCACGACCCCGTGCGACCAGAACAGCCGCCCTTCCGGGTCGATCATCCACCACCAGCCGTTGATCTTTTCGACGCGGAAAAAGCCGGTCGCCTTGAGTCTGGGCCCTGCGGCCCAGCCGCCGTACTGATCCCAATCGCTCGGGCGCGGATGGGCGGCCAGATCCTTTTCCTCCCGGGCCAAGCGTTCGGCAAAATCCTGGTCCGCGTGGATCTTTTCGGGCCACTCGCGATGGATGTACTGGCCATATTCGTCGATCAGCGGGAACACCTTCTCGAAGGTGACATCTTTGCCGCAAAGCGACTTGCCCCGCGCCACGACCGGGCTGATGGCAATTTTCCACTCCGCCGCAGCCCCTTGCAGGAGAATCCGCACCGCAGCGATCTTCTGGCACTCAACCGTGCCTTGGCGGGAGAACTCGGGCGGATTCCATCGCATCCCAAAGAACTTGTCAGCAAACGGCAGCGGTTGCCCGCCGCCTAGGGGAACAACCAGCTCCACCGGCGATTGGTCGGCCGGAAGTCGGGTGATAACCACCGCGTGTTTGCGGCCCCACTTCTGGGAAACGGCCCCCTCATCATCCACCCGCAATGCAATACTGATCGGCTGGTCACCCAGATTGCGTACCGATACGGCGATTTCCTGGAAGGCCTCGAGGTTCCAGAGGCCTGCGGTCGGTGCAAGGCCGAGGCCGACTTGCTCGGGCCGGAGAAGTCGCTTGGCCGTGGCCGGCCCCTTTTGGCTGCGTACGATGAGCCATCCGTCGTCGCCCGGCTGGGCCTCGGCTTGGTTCGTTTCCGCCCCGGCCACGGGCCACGTTTTCCAGTCAGCCAAGCTTTGGGTCGAATCCTCGGCGGCTAACAAGCTGGTGGCCGTCCAGAGTGGCAGAACCATCAGCGCAAATGCTAGCGGTTGCCAATCAAAGCGCTTGCGAAAACGGTGCATGCTGGCACTCCAAAGTTGAACTCGTTTCGGCAGCTAGATGGGTCATGCGACACACTCCGCCCTGCGGTCACATAGGACCGTTTTCATCATAGCCCCGTTGACACACGGACGGCGATGACCTATTTTGACATTGACATGACATCTTCGGCCAAGCACCCCCTGAGGAGGGATACGAATGGACCGCCAGCAATCACCGTCGCGGGCCGTGGCGGTGTACATCGACACGCGTGACGGTCCGGGACGCAAGCGTCTTCATGGCGTGGCGCAGTATGCCCAGCGTCACGGCTGGCGTATGATGTTGATCCGTCGCCGCGGGCGCGAAGCGGCGCACGAAGCGGCACAATTGCGGCCCCAAGGGATCATCACCTTCATTGCCGACCGCTGGATTACCGAGGTGGCCCGGCGATTGAATGTACCCTTGGTCGATACGGCCCTCGGCGAGGTTGAGGTGCCGCTGGTCGTCAGTCTCGATCCCGATGCGGGGGGCCGTCTGGCGGCCGAGCATTTGATCGGCTTGGGGCTCGAACACTTCGCCTATTGCGGCGTGCGCGGTCCGGTCGCCTCGATCGAGCGCCGCGACTACTTCGCCGCCCATCTGGCCCAGCAAGGCCACAAGCTCCATGAGTTTGCCCAGCGTGTTGGCGAGGGAGAATCGCGGATCGAACCGCTCATCCGCTGGCTCCAGGAGTTGCCCAAGCCAGTCGGTGTGCTGGCCTACGACGATAAGCTCGGCGAACGGGTGCTAACCGCCTGCCGCTGGGCCCATTTGGCGGTTCCCGGTCAGGTGGCCGTCTTGGGCATCGGCAACGACGATTTGATGTGCGAAGTGAGTTGGCCAAGCCTTTCGAGCGTCAGCTATCCGATCCACCATCTCGGTTCCGTGGCCGCGGAAATGCTCGATCAGGCGATCGGAGGCCAACCGATCCGCGAGCCACGCCAGCGCATCCTCCCCACCGGCGTCGAAGTTCGTGTCTCGACCGACATGCTGGCCATCCAGGACCTGATGATCAAGGCCGCGGTCCAGTTCGTCCGCGCCCATGCGGGTGAAGCGATCGGCGTGAAACACGTCGCCCGGGCACTCGATGTCTCGCGGCGTACGCTCGACCGGCGGTTTGCCGAAACGCTGGGGCGCACGGTCCACGAGGAACTGACCGCCGTGCGCATGCAAATGGCCCGCAACCTGTTGACCGACGGCCAAACGCCTGTCGCCCAGATCGCCCGCGCTTGCGGCTATACGACGGCCGCCTCATTCAGCCGTGCCTTCCGCCAGCACACCGGCTGCTGGCCGACCGATTACCGCAACGAAGTGCGAATCGTCTGAAGGCTTCAAGTCTCCTTCACCGTCGATCACCGGTCTTGTTCACCCCGCTAATCCACCGGCCCGGGACGCACGATCCGCGGTGCCGAGTGGATGCGGGGCCGGATCGAAAGCCAGTCGACGCCTTGGAACTGGGGATCGGGAATCGCGCGAATCTCTTCTTCACCGCAGTAAGGACACATCGCGTCGATCCAGGCAATCAACCGCTGTCGGCTCACCTCGTCCACCTTGACGTCGTAATGCTTGCCGCTGGTGCAAAGCTCGATCAACCGGCTCTTATAGGAGAGGTAGGTCATCGGCTTGGGCGTCCGGTAGGCGGCCGGATCGGTCGTGCCGTAGCCTTCGACCATCAGGACGTTGGCGATGCCGAAGCCGGGAATCTGGGTCTCGGGCACCACGTAGGGTTTCCCCCAACTTGGCCGCCCGGTGAGCACAAAATACGGTTCGGCGAAGTCGAGAAAGCCGGGCCTCGGCGTCAGATCGAGGGTCTTGACCGCTTCGCCTTGGCCTTCGTGACACTTGCCGCAATACCGGTCCAAAACCGGCTGAACATAGCGCGGATAGCTGACCGTGGTGTCGGGCCAGGGGGGCGGGGTGATCGTACGCGGCGTGTGGCGCAGGGCCTGGTATGGGCCTTCGATCGTCGGGGCCCGGCTGTGCGACTCGTGACAGCCCAAACACCCGCGGCGCTCGCCAGGCATCACGTTGGCAAAGCTCCGCATCGTCTGCAACGCCCGATATTCCTCGTCGAGCAGTTGGAAATGGAGTGGAGTCCCGGAGGGAACGCGGAAGGCTACGGACCCGTCGGCCTCGATCGGCACCGTGCCGAGGATACGTTTGATCCCTTCAGATTGCACGATCGACACTACGGGTCCGGTGGAAAGGTACGGTCGCTTGTACCAGTAGGTGTAGGTCTTGTGGTCGATATTGAGCACACGCAGGTACTTGGCTTTACCTTTCAGCTCGGCCGGCGCTCCTTGGTAGACATTGCCGCTGTAGAGCACGCCCTCCTCGGGATTCAGGCGTTGCTCTCGCGTGGGCCAAACCACCCGATCGATGATTACCGGCGGTTTGCGCCGCGGGCGCAGCGGTTGCGCGTGGAAGATATTGTGTACGCCTTCGTAGACCAGTTCCCGGTTGCCGTCGACGTCCATCAGGTAGAGTACAAACTTCCCGTTGCGCTCGGCCGACACCAAAAAATCCCGTTCACTGAGCGGATAGGGGGAATAATAGCCCCGGTAGCGACCGCTCGAATGATAGTCGGCCGACTCGACCGGATCGACCGGCCCATTGCCTGACTCCGGCCAGACGACGTCCGCCGTGACCTTCGTCAACCCGTCGGGGAAGTTGTAGCCCCGATCTGGATCGATGATCCCCACGGAACCGGCAAACCAGTCGTGATGGGCACTACCGGTGAACATCACGCGCCGGCTGCCTGGGATATTACGGGCATCCTTGAGCAGGTCGGGCCAGACCGTCTGGTTGCCCCAAAACGTGTTGACCTGCGTACCGTCGGGATTGACTGTCCAAAGCCCTTGAGCCCGCCAAAGTGGCTTGTCCGTGTATTCCCAGCGTGTGTAGATCACCCGGCCGTCGTCCATCACCGAGGGAAGATAGTCGGGCTCGTTGTTCGCCGAGATCAAGTAGATATTCCGCCCGTCGCTCTCACAACGGGCCAACACAAACGCATTCGTCGGCGGCATGCACCGCACATAGGTATGGCCGCGCGTGGTGGAAAACAAAATCCTTCCGTCGGGCAGATAGATCGGGTCAAGATCGTCATATATCCCATCGGTCAGTTGCACAAGTCCTGTGCCGTCGACGTTCATCTCATAGAGATGGAACGCCTTCTCGTTGTGTGGTTTGAAACAGAACAACACTTTTTGGGCGTCGTACGACAAGTCGGGACGCCAGAACGAGCCGTGCAGCGGGGCTTGGGGGCCAGTTGCCGCAGATGCCCGGCCGGCGAAAGCCCTTCGAGCACCAACAGCCTTGCTCCCGGCACGGCCATGTAGCCCAGGCGATGCCGCGTCTCATGCCGCCACTCCGACCCTTGCGGAAACGGCATGTCGACCAACAACACCTTGTCGAAATCGACCACGGGGTTTTTGAACGCAATCGCCCGCTTCACGTCGCGAACACGGAAATAGAGCCCTTCGTCCAAGGCGGCAACCGCCGCAGCCTGCTTCTCCAGCGTGTCGAGTTCGGCCAGCTCCTCGGCGAAACTGACCTGGCCGAGATGCCTCGTCGCGATCCGCTCGGCCAGTTGACGGGTCCAAGTGATCTCCTGCCGAATCCGCTCAGGCGTGGGCTTCCCGTCGGCTTGGTAGAGCCAGTCGCGTTGGAGCGTTTCCCGGGCTTCCGCGGCCGTGAGATCCCGGGTCGGTGGAGTCTCGGGCTTGATGTACGGGGCCACCGCTTCGAAAACGGTCGGCCGGAAGTCGATCCGTCGCCCGGCGTCGAGTATCACTGTGATCCACTCCGGCGAGAACTGCGCGGCAAGCCCCTGGGCCTGCAGCGCGTCGAAGCGTTGGCCGATCGCACGGACTTCTTCCCAGCGGCGTTGGTCCTCGGGGGTTTGCTTCTTGCGTTGGTGCTCGGTTAACGGCTGGTATTCCACGAGCAGGCCGACCAACCGCTCCGCCGCGCGGACGTGGAAGTCGTTCCCCGGCTCGGTGAAATACTCCAATAGGTCGGCCCCGGTCCAAGCAATGAAGTTCTCATAGTCTTGGGGAAACGCCACGCGCACCCGGTTGACGATCGCCCCAATCAGGGCCCAATTGGTCTGGAGCTTGCGATCAACGAGATTCTTGCGCGAGCCGGCCATACTCTCGGCAAACGACCGGCCGGGGACATAAACCTGGTCAACCAATTCGTGGATTTCCTTGGACGAACGGTCGATCGACTCCAGACCACGTCGGTAAAGGAGGGTGATTTGTTCGGGGGGAATCGCCTTGGCGTAGATTTGCAACTCATCCAGTGCCCCTTGAAAACACTCGCCGCCGCCGGAAGACCCGAGGCATCCTGGCGCTGGACCACCGGCGGTGATCGTGCCGGGACGTTCCAGGGCGCCGATCTCCCGGCCGTCAAGATAAACCCGCATGAAACGGCCGTCGAACGTGGCCGCGCAGTGATGCCAGGCGCCGTCGAGCACCTGGGCTGGGTCGAGCTTGGCGTCGCACTCGACGTAGCCGTTCACGTTCAACCCGAGGGCGAGGATCGTGCCGTTGTCCTGGAACGAGAAGAGGACCCGATCGTTGCCGTCCTCTTTGCGGAAGATTTCGCGATAGCTGCTCAAGTCGGTGGGCCGGGCCCAGACGCTAAACGTGAGTTGCGGAAGCGAGCCGAAGGCCGGCCGGTCCGGCACACGCAACAGATGGGTGCGCGAAAAGGAGACCGCCCCGCCAAACACGCCAGGGATTCGTCGGAAGCCGGCGGGCACAGGCTGCAGAGGGGAGGCGTCACAGCCATGGTGGCTCACGTCGCGGCAGACCGCACCGGAGGGCTCGTCGAAGTTCCACGCCGCCAGCAGCGGCGCATCAACGACGGCCCGTTCCCCGCCGGGCGACCACCCCTCGGGGTAAGTCTCCGCAGCAAGACCGACAGCCATATTGAGGAGCCACGCGCCGAGGAAGCCCCATCGCAGGTTGGCCACCATCGCGAATCTCCTTTGTGCCGGAACGGGGAAGCTGGCGGGAGCGAGTGTTATGCTCATATGACCAGTTGGCATCAGCATAGTTCGTCGTCCCCTGCTGGTCAAGGGGCGGTCCTGAATGTCCAAACGGCGGTTGCCCAAATCAGGGGGGTATGATACAATCCTAACATGGAAACTCCGCAACAACTCCTCAAAATCCACCGTAACCCGATCCTCCACGACGCTACCCTGGTACTGGCCTTCACCGGCTGGATGGATGGGGGGGATGTGTCGACCGGCACGGTCCACCGTCTCGTGCATCTGTTGGGCGCCGAACCAATCGCCGAGATCGACCCGGAACCTTTCTATATCTACAACTTCCCCGGCTCGATGGAGGTCACCTCGTTATTTCGTCCCCCAATCGAGATTGAGGACGGATTGATCAAATCGATCGAGATGCCCCGCAACACATTTTATGCGGACGACGAGGCGAACTTGGTGCTGTTTGAAGGGAAGGAACCGAATCTCCGTTGGCGTACCTTTGGGGAGTGCGTGCTTGCCCTAGCCCACCAGGTTGGGATCCACCGGATTTTGTTCGTCGGGTCGTTTGGCGGGACCGTGCCGCACACGCGCGAGCCTCGCTTGTTCGTCAACTGCACTAACGCCGCCTTGTTGGCCGAAATGGAACAGTATGCTACGCGCCGCAGCGCCTATAAGGGGCCAGGGGCGTTTGCCAACTATTTGATGACCCAAGCCAAATCGGCCGGCTTGGAAATGGTATCTCTCACCGCCGAAATTCCCAGCTACCTGCAAGGAACCAATCCGGCAAGCATCGAGGCCGTTACGCGGCGGTTGTCGAAAATCCTCAAGCTCCCCTTAGATCTGGCCTCGCTGCGTGCCGCGAGCACGGAGTGGGAATTGCAGGTTACCAGTCTCGTCGAGCAAAACGCCGAACTGGCCGCCGAGGTCCATCGGCTCGAAGAGGCCTACGACAACGAACTGCTCGATCTGGAAACCGACGAGGCGTAGCTCGCCCCCGTTCTGGAAGAGAGCCCGCCCCCTCCATCGCTCGCTAGACCATCTCCCGCGAATCGCCTACGATTACTCCCTTTGTCTTTGCTGAGGATGCCTAACACGACTCCCCTCACCCGAACAGCAAGAGCGGGGCCGAGGGTGAGAGTGGCTATCGGTTTTGTGAGGCGCCCTTACCCCCTTGATAAGGACCAGAGGATGGCACGTCGGGTGATCAATCGGCGCGAGCTCCGCGTAAGCGACGCGCTGATGCGCGATCTTAAGGAGCTCGAGGAATCGGAAAAGAAGCAGAAGCGAGCGATGGCTCGTACCAGTACGCCGGCCACCCCCAGCCCGCGCAAGACGGTCAAGCAAGTCCGGCTCAAGGCCTACTGGGCCGTGATCAATAGCGCCGGCCAGGAGGTGGCCGAGTTCGACTATGCCGCCCAGGCCCACGCCCAACAAAAGGCAGCCGAACTGACCGAATCCAAGAAAAGCCATCACTTCGTCCGGATGGCCAAGAAGGCGCTCGAAGAGTAACGCCAACGGGCATACGATTTGCTCCTCCCTAGCCAGCGGCAATTCCTTTCGATCGAACAAGGAGGATGTCATGGCTACTGCTTTGGAAGAGGTCATCGAGCGGCAAGAGTGGCTCTCGACCGTCGACGCGGGGATGCAAAAAGTGGCTGATGCCACACTCGGCTGGAAAGGGGCCTTCGCCCAGAAGGTCCGCAACTTCTTGCACGGGACTTGGCTCGGGCATCCCTTGCACGCCGCTCTGACCGATCTGCCCATCGGCGCCTGGACCACCGCGGCAATCCTCGACGGACGCGAAATGGCCACCGGCGATCCATCGTTCAGCAAAGCAACCGATGCCATGGTCGGCATTGGCCTGATCGGCGCCGCAGGTGCGGCCGTCGCCGGGTTGAACGACTGGCAATATACCCAAGGCACGGCACGACGTCTTGGCACGCTCCACGGCCTATTAAACAGCAGCGCGGCCGCCCTCTATCTCGGTTCCTGGCTCTTGCGACAATATGGTGACCGCAAGGCTGGACAAATCGTCGGATTCTTGGGATGGGGGACCGTCCTCTTCTCCGCCTACCTCGGCGGAAAACTTGTCTACCACGAGAAGATCGGCGTCGACCACGCTCCCCGCGAACAACTTCCCGACGACTTCCTGCCGATCATGCCCGAAAACCATCTGGTTGAAGGGGAGTTGCATCACGTCAATGTCAACGATGTTGATGTGTTGCTGGTCCGTCGCAACGGGAAGATCTACGCCCTGGCCGCCACCTGTGCCCATATGGGCGGACCGCTGGCCGAAGGCCAACTTGAAGACAACATGATCACCTGCCCCTGGCATGGCTCGACTTTCCGTCTCGATACCGGCGAGGTGATTGTCGGTCCCTCCGCCAACACACAACCGGCTTTTGAAACCCGGGTGCGTGCCGGCCGAATCGAGATCCGCCTGCGTCACGCCAGCAGCGTCCGTCAGAGCGTGTGAGGCCCATAGGTGGCGATCCGCAGGACCAAGGGAGCTTCCAAACGCTGGTAATCGGCTAGCCGGATGCGGAACGCATCTTCATGCGTATTCCCTTGAAACACGATCTCGTCGTCTTCGGTCAGCGTCTCGTCCACAATCGTCTTGAACCCATACTGTGAACCGAACGGGGGAATCGCGCCGGTCTCGCAATCTGGGAAGAGCCGGTTGAACTCTGCTTCGGAGGCCAACTGGACGCTGTCGGCATGCAGGTTCTGCCGAACCAGGTCGAGGTCGACCATCATCGGCGCCGGTAGCACCGCAAGCATGTAGGCCCCGTCCGCCCGGAGCAACACCGTCTTGGCCACTTCGTATCCCGACACGGCCACGACCTCGGCCAAGCGCTGTGCTTCAAACGTCGCCCGGTGGGGGATATGCTCGTAATTCACCCCACGTGTCTCCAGGAATTCTCGTACGTTCATGGTTTCCTCCCTCCAGTTTGGAATTGGCACCAGGAATTATATGCCGGGAGCCATCGGGAGAGACTTGCCACCACCGGTGAACAACACCGCATAGCACGGACATGGCAGGCTCATCAAACACGTTCAGGTTAGGGGAAACCCCTTGCCACTTCATCCCTTATGGTCGTCGCCGCCGGGAGTTGCTTTGCCCAGGGGGCGAAGTAGAATGGAGGCCTGCGTACCCTCCCACCTGCTTCGACGTTCCCCTTTGCCAAGGAGTCCCCGCCATGCAAACCGGCTTTCCACGTCGTGACTTTCTCAAGACCACTGGGACCATTGGGGCCGTACTCGGCTGCGGCGTCTGGAGCGAACTGCGCGCGGCCGAATCAAAGTCGCCCAACGAGAAGGTGAACATCGCCGGCATCGGCGCCGGCGGGATGGGAGGCAGCGATCTGCGCATGGCGGCGGCCGATCCGAGCGCCAACATCGTGGCCCTCTGCGACATCGACGACAAGACCCTGGCCAAGGCCGGCGAACTCTATCCCCAGGCCGCCAAGTATAACGACTTCCGCGAGATGCTCGAAAAGGAAGACCAGCGAATCGACGCCGTAATCGTTGGCACGCCCGACCACATCCATGCTCCTGCCAGCGTGATGGCCATGCGTATGGGCAAACACTGCTTCTGCGAAAAGCCGCTGGGGCACAACGTCTACGAGGTCCGCAAGATGACCGAAATGGCCCGGGAGAAAAAGGTGGCCACGCAGATGGGCACCTTGATCCATGCCACGCCCAACTATCGCCGTGTGGTCGAATTGGTGCAGAGCGGAGCGATCGGGCCGGTCGCCGAAGTCCACGTCTGGTGCGGCAAGGGCTGGGGCGGCGGCGAGCGTCCGACCGATACCCCAGCTGTCCCCTCGCATATCCATTGGGACCTCTGGCTCGGTCCGGCGCCTTATCGTCCCTATCACCCCTGCTACCTGCCGGGCCAGTGGCGGCGGTGGTGGGATTTCGGCAACGGCACGTTGGGCGACATGGCCTGCCACTTGATGGATCTCCCCTATTGGGCCTTGGATCTGAAGCACCCCTTGACCATCGAAGCCCACGGCCCGGCAGTTCACCCGGAGACCTGCCCCCTGGCGCTTTCCGTCGACTACGAGTATCCGGCCCGGGCCGGTCAGCCGCCGGTGAAGTTGACCTGGTACGACGGCGACAAGCGTCCGCCGCTGTTGAAAGAGAAGGGGTTGCCCGAGTGGAACATGGGCGTGCTATTCGTTGGTTCCGAGGGGATGCTCCTGGCCGATTACGGTCGCAAGCAGTTGTATCCCAAGGAGAAGTTTGCCACCTTCAAGGCGCCCGAGCCGACGATTCCCGCCTCGATCGGCCATCATAAGGAGTGGATCGCCGCTTGCAAAGGCGGCCCGGCCGCCTTGTGCAACTTCGACTACGCCGGCCCCTTGAGCGAAGCCGTGCTGTTGGGCACAGTGGCCTATCGCGTCGGCAAGAAACTCCAATGGGACCCCGTTGCCCTCAAGGCCACCAACTGCCCCGAGGCCGACAAGTATCTCCGCCGCGAGTATCGCCAGGGCTGGACACTGTAAGGGCGTCGCGTATGACGTTGGCCGTTCTGGCCCATTTCTTGACATTCTCCCCACCAGCACGTACCCTACGAGGATGGTTGAGAGGGACAATGTCTCCGACCGCAAGCAACTCGCTTTCTCCATCACGAAAAGGCATCCTGCGATGAATCGACGTAAGTTCTTGGCGGCTTCCGGTGTAGTGGGCTTGGCTCCGCTGGGTGGGCTCTGTGGTGCGGCCGAAGCCGCCTCAGGGGGCCGGGATTATTATGAGTTGCAGCAATACCAACTCGACACTGAAGCCCAAAAGGCCCTCTTCGACGCCTACATGAAGAATGCCGCGATTCCCGCCTTGAACCGCCTGGGCATCAAGCCCGTCGGTGTGTTCTATCCCCAGGAAGGTCTCGGCCCGGCGTATGTCATCATGCGGGCCAAGTCGTTGGACGTGCTGGTCATGAAGACCCAGAAGCTATTGGCCGACGCAGACTATCTGCGCCAAGGAGCCGAGTTCCTCGACGCCCCGGCCTTCAAACGCATGGAAAGCTCGCTGATGGTGGCGTTCAAGGGAATGCCCGAGTTGGAAACGCCGATCAAAGCCCCGGGGCGCGTGGTGCAATTGCGGATCTACGAAAGCCCGAGTGTGAAGACGGGCCAGAAGAAGATCGAGATGTTCAACGACGCCGGCGAGATCGGCATCTTCCGCCGCGTCGGGTTGAATCCGGTCTTCTTCGGTGAAACGATCGTTGGGGGGAAGATGCCCAACCTGACCTACATGCTCATCTTCGACGATCTCGAAGCGCAGAAGGCCGCCTGGCAGAAGTTCCGCACCGACCCCGAGTGGCTCAAGCTTCGCGGGATGGCCGAGTATGGCGACAAGGTCATCCTCTGCGGGATCACAAACCTGCTCTTGAAGCCGGCCGACTATTCGCAGATTTGAGTGGCGAATGACCTTCCAAGCGGTACTCTTCGATTTAGACGGTACGTTGCTCGACACGCTCGACGACCTGGCCGATGCAACGAATCACGCCCTGCGGGAGCTCGGTTTTGCCGAGCATCCCGTGGAGGCGTTCAAATACTTCATTGGCGATGGAGTTGACAATCTCGTGCGTCGAGTCTTGCCGCCTGAGCATCGCGACACGGCGACATTGCTCCAGTGTGGGCAGCAGATGCGTAAGCACTATGCCCAGTGCTGGGCGACCAAGACGCGACCGTATCCGGGCATTTTGGAGTTGCTCGATGCCCTTTCGGTCCGGGGCGTGCCCATGGCCATTCTTTCCAATAAGCCGGACGAGTTCACCAAACTCTGCGTCGCCCGGCTCCTGCCCGACTGGTACTTCAAAGTGGTCGTGGGTGCCAGCGACCGGTTGCCCAAGAAGCCCGACCCAGCTGGAGCCCTGGAAATCGCCGCACAGCTGCACCTGCCCCCGGCGGCAGTTCTCTACCTGGGCGATACGAATACCGACATGCAGACGGCCGTGGCCGCGGGGATGTTCCCCGTCGGCGCCCTGTGGGGTTTCCGCACAGCCGAGGAACTGACCACTCACGGAGCGAAAGTGCTCCTCCCGAAGCCGCAAGACCTCTTGGAGCTTCTGCTCAACGGCCCGGCGTGACCTCGGTGATTTGCCCAGGCAAGACGGCAAATGGACCTCGAAGGTGATCTGACCGAAGGGGGCGTGGTCGCTACCCTCACAACGTCGGCCTGCGCGAAGTGGGAAGAACGATTCCCGAGGCGAATGCCGGGGTAGTCCGCCCCGTTTGGGCCGCCCAGATTCTCTGGCTCAACCTCTTGACCGATTCCGCCTCATCCGTGCTCTGGCTTAATGAGCTGGTCCAACAGATCCAGGTCACGGTTTGGAGGGACCGGGACGCAGCCCGCCGAACGCAGGCATCAGGGTTTTGGCCTTGGCTTGGGCTTCCTCGGCTCGATGTGTCTCGCCCATTTCCCGCAACGTGGCGGCTAGGCTCGAATACTGCTTGGCCAGGAGGAACTGCGCCGGCCCGTGCGTTTGCGATTGGTCGCCCATGAGGGCTTCCGTCGTGGCAATTGCCTTTTCCAACTCCGTTTGCGATTCTTGGAAGCTCTTGTTCATTCGCAAATACTCCCCCAAGGCTTGGCGACTCACCGCCAGATGAAAGCCATACCAGGGGACCGACGGGCAGCGGTCGACCAGTGACTGAAGCAATTCTACGGAACGCCGGTATTGCTTTAGTGCTTCGGCAGGCTTCCGCTCCTGGGCGAGCAACTCGCCTTTTTTGTTCGTCGCCCTGACCAAGAGGAGCGTGTAGTCGGGCACCTGCGGATAATCGGCGTGCAATTGTTCGGCCAGGGCTTGAGCCTCGGCGATCCGCGTACGCGCGTCGGTGTCGGAGATCGCCAGACGCGACGGACCGCGGGACAAAAGATAAGCCTCGGCCAACTCCTGCCGGTATAGCGCCACCGATGGAAACTCCGTCACCAGCTCCCGAAGCAGGTCAATGGCCGACTGATTGGCTTCCATTGCCTGCCCAAAGCCGCGTCGTGGGAGTCGGACGAGGGCCAGATTCTCGTAACTCCGCGCCAAGGCCAGGCGATAGTCGGGGTTCTTGGCGTCCTTGGTCACGAGCGTCTGGGCCAACTCCAACGCCTCGCGCAGATGCTTCTCGGCTTCCCCTCCTGTCCACGCGGACAGCTTCGCTCCACGCCCCGGCGATTCGGGGTCATGCTCCGCCGGCGGAGGCCCCGGCGGCTCCGGTCCCCGGCCAGACGGCCTGGGGCCAAGACCAAGCGAACCGGGGCCGATTGGCTCAGGACCAGGGCCGGGCCGAGGACCATGCCGTTGCAGGCGTCCCCCCCAAGCGTGCATCGCCAAGAGTTGCCCCAACGCGTTGTGCGTGCGGATTTGTTCCAGCCGGCTCCGGTCGGAATCCTCCGTCTGGAGCAACGCCAACGCCTGTTCGAATGCGCGTTGGGCCTCCTCGTGCCGGCGGGCAATTTGCAGCGACAGCCCCAAGCTGTTGTATACGGCCGCCATTTCCGTCGCATAGTTTTCGCCCGTCGCAGAGTCCTTGGCCAGCCCTTCGTAGATCGCCAAGGCCCGCCGAAAGGCCTCATCGGCCTTCTCCCGCCGGTCCAGCTTGTGCTGAATCTCCCCGACGCGCCGGTAGGCCCGCGCGGTCTCCGCACGCAGACGCTGGTTGGATTGGTTCTGCTCAGCAAACCGCTCGTAGAACTGCAACAACTGTTCGAGCAGTTTCAGATCATGCTCCGACGGGGTCGCCGGCAGCAGCAACTCGACCTCGGGATCGTCGGTGATCGGCTGGACGGAATCGCGCCCGGCCACCCGGTTGAAGATCGTCTCAAAAGCCCGCAACGACAGCTCCAGGTTGGTCTCGGCGCGCCCCGTAGCCGCCCGGGCTTCCTGCAACGCGGCCTTGGTCCGCAGATAGCCAATCCAGCCGATCGTCGCCGTACTGACCAACGAGATCAACGCCACGCCGGCCAACGCGGCAATCGCCCGATTGCGCCGGCACCAGCGCCAGAGACGCTCGACTGGGCCGACCCGCCGTGCCCGGATCGGCCGGTCTTCCATCCACGCGCGGAGGTCGTCGGCCAACTCGGCAGCCGTGGCGTAACGATGTCTCGGCTCACGGGCAATCGCCTTGGAGATGATCGTCTCCAGGTCGCGAGGAATGTCGGGCCGGATGGTGCGCAGCCGGGGAATCGTCGCATCGGTCAATTGGCGAATCAAGCGGCCCCGACTCGTTTCGTCCAGCGCTGGGCGCAAGGCCAACAGCTCATAAAGCGTCAGCCCCAGGCTGTAGACATCGCTCCGTGCATCGGCCTCGCCGTTGAGCTGCTCGGGGGCCATGTAACGCAACGTACCGACCACGTCGCCGACTGCGGTCAGTTCCTCCTCTTCGGCCAGCCGGGCCACGCCAAAATCGGTGATCCAAACCGTTCCCTGAGGATCGAGCAACAGATTCGCCGGCTTGATGTCGCGATGGATGATTCCCTGCCCATGGGCGTAATGAAGGGCTTCAGCGACCTGGAGGCCTATCTGAGCGACCCAACGATGATAGGCAGGGCCACGCTTCTCGCGGCTCGGAGACTCCTGATCCGGCAACGCGGCGGTCAGGACCGCCTTCGGCTTGTCGGTCGGGGAATCGGCAAAGGGAAGGGTATCCGGCGTGGACACCGACGCGATGCCGGGTTCCGTGGCGGCCGACCGTTTCAGACGTCCCAGCAACTGGCTCAGGCTCTGACCGTCGATATATTGCATCACATAGTATGACAGGCCCTCTTCGCGCCCCACGCCAAACACGGGGACAATGTTCGTGTGGTGCAGTTGCGCCGCCGCGCGGGCTTCGCGTTCAAAACGCTGGCGATGTTTCTCGTGGGTCGAGGAACTCGACAAAACCTTCAGCGCCACGCGCCGGCCGAGCGACTCCTGCCGAGCTTCGTAGACTACGCCCATCCCCCCGCGGCCCAACTCGCGCAGGATATGGTAATCGCCGAGTCGTTCCAAGCCGGAAACTGACGTCGCCCGGCGACAACAGCTATCGTGCTCCTTCTGCTCGGTGATCTGCTCGAGCATCAGCACGGACGGAAAGAGCGAACGGATCTCGTCAGCCAACTCGGGGAACCGCTCGGTATACTCGGCGATACTCGGGTGTTCGCCGCGTCGGTGCCGGGCAGCAAACTCCTCGGCCAGAACGTCCAGCGGGTTGCGGTCGGCGTCGTAGGGACTCATCGCGACTCCTCCCCGTACTGTTCGCGGAGGCCCGGGATGGCCAAAAGGATCTCGCGAAGCCGGGCCAACGCACGCACATAGCGATTGCTGGCGGCGGTCTTCGTCAATCCCAGGACTTCGGCGACTTCGTTATTGCTTAGCTGCTCGAAGTGACGGAGGGCAAGCACTTCCCGATCCATCTCGTCCATCTGCCGCAGGGCCTGTTCCACCTGCGCGACCAACTCCTCCCGCATCATGGCCTGACTCGGCGAGGTCAGCCGGCCGACCAATTGCGCAGCAAGCAGTTCCGAAGTCGCATCGGCCGCGCCGCGGTACAGCGAGACTTCTTTGCCCGCGTCGCGCAGGGCCGTGCCCAGGTGGCGGCGGTGCACGTCCATCAAGGTGTTGAGCGTGATTCCCCGCAGCCAGACAAAAAACGGCGCCGACGGATTGGCTAGGTAATGGTCGACGCGTTTGGCCGCATCAAGGTAGGCTTCCTGCAACACGTCCCCCACATCGACCCGCGAACTAAGCCGCGGATCCATGCGGAAATGCACCATCCGCTCCAACCGGGCGCGATACTCGGAAAGCAGTTCGGCCAATATCGGCGCACCACCGGTCCGCAGTCGCGCGATCAACTCTAGGTCCTGCTCGGTTGTCATCGGGGTTCTCTTCTGGGAATCGAAGGGGCGGGGAAGTTGTCCACGCCGGGGCAAGTCCTCCAGTTTACCGTCCCCGCCCCCCGTGCCGAACGCCAGAAAAATCGGCGCCACACTGGTGGACGGAATTCGGCCCGTTCCGATTCCTTTACCTGTTGCAACGCTTCCCTCGCGGGGAGGCGAGATGCTCAGGGCTGGCCAGCGCCTGGTAACGGGGCCGACACGCGACAACTTTCCCATCTTACCATGAGGAGACGGTGATGCGCAAGTTCCAGATTCTAACGGCTTTGGCCGCCGCCCTGCTTGTACCCCAGTTCGCTACGGCCGAAGACGGCCCACGGCGGGGAGACCGGCCCGGCCCGGAAGTCATCTTCCAGCATTTGGATGCCAACAACGACGGTGCTTTAACCCGTGAGGAAGCGCCGCCGCGCATGCAAGAACGGTTCGACGACCTGTTGGCGAAGGCCGACAAGAACAACGACAAAAAACTCGATCAGGCGGAATTCTCGGCCGCGGCCAACGAGCTGCGGCCACGGGATGGGGAAGGTCGCCCCCCATTCGCTGGCCCGAGGGGAATGCGCGAACGAGGCCCGATCGACCGCTCCCCCGGCGACATGAGCCTGGGCCGTCCGGACAAGCAAACCGGACGGCCTGACTTCGACCGTGCCGATGGCCCCAAGCGGCCCCATGGCCCCAGGCCCGAAGGAATGGGTCCGATGGGCTTTGGTAGCGATGGCGCCTATCTTCTGTTTATGCGAATGGATCAGGACCAAGACGGCCGACTGACGCCGCATGAGTTCATCAAAGGGATGGAGACGCTCCACCGCTTCAAGGCGCATCGCGTCCACTTCGGTGGCGACCATGCCACGATGGAACCGGGCAACCGTCCCCACGACCTGCGTGGAGTCGGCCCCCTGGCTCAACGCGGTCCCTGGGAAGGCCCCAGACATCCGGGCAAGCAGCTCAAGGATCGCGACCAAAAAGCTTGTGAACCCAAAGCCGACGTCAAGGCGGACGGTAAGAAGGCCGACGAAAAGAAAGCCACCGAGAAAAAATAGCTCTCGCGAGAGCCCCCCAGAAGCTGGCCGCGGCAATTTCTGATCAGACCTTGCCCGGCCAGAATCCCCGAAGGGACGGCCCGCCCGCTGTCCCTTCGGCTTTTTCTTGCACACTCTCCGCGCATGAAAAGACCTGCCGCCCCGCGCCCCTGCGCCGTGTGGCGGCAGGTCACTCAACGCGTCACTCCACTAGAGTCCAAGACGATACCGCTTCGCCCGCTCCACAATCTGCGGATCCTTCGCCGTCCGGCTCACCTTTTCCAAGATCGGGCCAAAACGGTTCATGTTCGGATGCCGCAGGAAACGATGATGCGCCAGTTCGACCAGGGCCAAACAGGCCGCCTGGGCCAACGCCGGATCATCCAAGAATTGGGCGACCCACTCGACCGATTCCATCGTACGCACCGTCGCCGCCCGCTCGACGATCAACCGCTGGTCGTCGCTGGCCGTGGCCAGTTTCATCGCGTTCTGGAGCATAGCCAACGTCTGCGTCTCGGGCCGGTCGCTCTTGAGCGTTACCACACGCACATATGCCCGGAGAGCACGTCGCTGCTGCGACTCACTGTCCGCGTGGGTTGCCAAGTCGAGGAGTCGGTCGGCCACCTCGGAGTTGGGCCAGTTGCACAATGCCTGTACTGCCGCCGCCTTGACGTTCGCATCCGTGCTGGTCAAGGCCGCTTCGATCTGCTTACGTGCTTTTGGCCCACCAAGCCGGCCGAGTAGCGGGAGAAAGTTCGGCGTCTGGGACGGGTCCACCTTGGCCAGGGCGGCCAACACGGGGTCTGCCCGATCGGTTCCCGCCGGCACTTTTTCCGACACGATCAGGATCGTCTTCTCCACTTCATCGCGGTGTTTTCCAGGCGTCGTCTTCAACAATAGACTCACCAGACGCGGAATATCATACTGGTCTGGGTCGGCAATTCCCCGCAATCCGTCCAAGGCCGGACCATACACGGCCGGATCGTCCTGAGTCGCCAGGGCAATCAATGGATCAATCGCCTCGAAACACTTCAACCCCACGAGCACCTCGATCACGGTCGCCCGAATCGCCGGTCGGCTGGTCAACGCCTCGATCAGTGCCGCGCCCACTTCCTTACGCGGCAGCGCGCCGAGCGTCTGCTGGGCGGCTTTGGTCAATTCGCCGCCGGCCCCAAGCGTCTCGATGAGCAAGGGAATCGTCGACGCATCGCCAACCATTGCCAGACAACGCACGCCCGCCAGCCGGAGGTCCGGCTTGTCGCTTTGCGCAAACGTGAGCACCAGCGGCAGCGCGTCCTTCCCTCGCCGCGCGGCCAGGACTTCGATCAGCGCACGCTGGCTCGCCTCGGGCAACTGGCCAAGCCGAGAGGCCGCTTGATCGAGTTGTGCATCGGAGAGTTTCTTCAGACAACCGGCAGCGACCAGATGCCGGTCCGGATCGGTGTCGGCAAACCAGGCCAGAATGGTCGCGGGTTGGTCGTCGTTCTTGAGCTGGAGGAGTCCGGTCAGCGCGGCGCGGCGCACCCCGGTTGCCTGCCCCGTCTGACTCAGCCGCTGGAAAATTGCTTGGGCTTCGGCCGTCTTGCCGCGGGCAATCAGGGCCTCGGCACAGCGTACCAGCGGTACGGCCAACTCTTGCGGCGTCGGTGAACCGGCCTTTTCCGCTCGCGTCAAGAGAAACGTCACAGCCTCGTCGCTGGCAATCCAGCCCAAGGCCCCCAGCGCGGCCGTGGCAACGTCCTTCTCCTCCGCATCGGCGAACAACACCAACTTCGCCACCGACTTGGCATCCTGTCGCGCCCCCAAGGAGTTGATCACTCCGACGAGAAGTTTGCCCTTGAGACTCGTCAGACCTGTGCGCAACGTGTTCAACGAGTCCTCGCCGGGAATCGACTCCAAGGCCTGACGCGCCATCTCCGAGGTGGCCTCTTGCCCAAACAGCTTCGCCAGCACGGGAACCTCGGCCGACGTACCGATTTGCCGCAACTGGAGGCAGATATACTGCCGCGCCGCCGGGGTCGTGGCCGGTGCATCGAGCAAGGCCGCAAGCCGGGCGGCACACGCTTTGCGAGTCTCCGCCGAGGCCATCGCCTCGATCACCGCCCGGTCCATCCTCAGCAGCGGAGCCATGTCCTGCCCATATTCATAGGCCGGTAGCGCCTTCCAGGCCTCCTCGACCGGCCTCTCCGCCGGCAGAGCCCTCGTACTGCCCAAGGCCAACGGCAGAACGAACAACAATGAGATCACAAGGTGTTTCGCTGAAGTCATCGTAGATGTTCCTTTCGTGGCCAGTGGTTCAAATCGTCCATGGGCTGCGGGCCGCGCGCGAGCACATCGCATTGGCCTCGTCATCCCCCACAAACCAATCTTGGGTGGGATCCCAGGTCAACTTCCGTCCCAGACGCAGGGCAATGTCGGAGACGTTCCCCAGCGTGCTGGCCGCATGCCCTTCCTCGACGGGCGAGACTGGATCCTGACGCGTGCGGATGCTGCGGAAGAAGTCGGCCGTGTGGCCCGTGTAAGGATTGTCGTACTCCGGGCTGGCATGCAGCGGCTTGTCAGTCGGCTTGAGTTTCACGTCCAGCAGCGACGCCGGTTCCGCCCAGATCCCTTTGCGGTTGGCGTGAACCCATCCCTGATCGCCGACAAACTTGCAGCCCTGCTCATTGGGGTTGCCGGTGTTCGTGTAGCTCATCTTCAGACCGCTGGCCCAACGCAACTCCATTTGCCAGGAGATCCAGGTGTCGGTCATCCCTCCGGTCGGCAAGACGCCCGTGCCGTCAATCTCAAACGGTTTTTCAAAGACTTCCGGGCAGCCCCATCCGGCGATATCGAGATGGTGCACGCCCCAGTTGGTGATGAAGCCTGCGCAGTAGTGGGAGATCATATACATGGCCAGCCACTCGCACCGCTTCTTGTCGAACGGGATGTACGGGGCTGGGCCGCTCCAACGGTCGTAGTCGAACCCTTCCGGCGGATCGCAAGGAGGCTCGGCCGGATAGTCCCGTCCGCCCGGGGCCCCCACATAAATCGTGTGGACCTTGCCCAGGTAGCCGTTGCGAGCCAACTCGCAGGCATGACGGAAGTGGGGCGAGCTGCGCTGCTGAGTCCCCGTCTGAAAGACGCAGCCATACCGTCGCACCGCATCGCGGACCTTGATCCCATCGGCAATCCAGCGAGTAATCGGCTTTTCCCCATAAAGATCCTTGCCCGACTCGATCACCCGGCTATAGAGCACGCCGTGCCAATGGTCGGGCACGCAGCCCCAGATTGCGTCGATATCCTTGCGGGCCAACACGTCG
>CAZLDQ010000015.1:0-43379 GCA_964558295.1 uncultured Planctomycetaceae bacterium
TTTGAAGATGGCGGTGGCGAGGAAGTACGGGATGGGGCAGCCATCGACCGACGATACCCATGCCGTTCGGGCGGTTTTCATCATCGACCCGGAAGGCAAGATCCGGTCGCTTCTCTACTATCCACTCAGCAACGGGCGCAGTATTCCCGAGATCCTGCGGCTGGTGGTGGCCCTGCAAACCTCGGACAAGCTGGAAGTCGCCACGCCGGCGGACTGGCAACCGGGAGACGACGTGATTGTTCCCCCCGCCGGTTCGTGTGGAACGGCTCAGGAGCGCGTCGAGGGGCGACAAGAAGGCATCGAGTGTCTTGACTGGTTCATGTGTCTGAAGAAGGTTCCCAAAGGGGATCTCGACTTGCCGCCGATGTGGAAGTAGCCGAGGGAAAAACGCTCCTTTGCGTTCTATCTTGAGGCCGTTTTGTGAGCGAGGCGTTCCACCCGACTCTGCAATCGGAATGTACAGACCCAGCATCCCTGCCCGTTCTGTCGATCCGCGATGGGGCCCCGACCGCGTGCGGCCGTACCGGCATGTGATTTGCAAGGCATGGTTGTACGGCGAATTCTAGGGAAAAACGTGCCCTTCTGCGCATGAACAGGGCAACTGCCGCACCATTTCTGGGCATTCCGGCAGGCGTTCCCGGTGTAGGAGAGTCGGGTGTGGGTTTCGTGCATCTCGTATGGCAGTAAAGGAAGAACGTGCATGTGTACCGAAATCCGGGACACAGAAGTCGCTCATTTTGAACAGCACAAGGTCGATCTGGAGGTCCTGGCGGAGATTGCCGAGTTTGTCACCGAAGAACAGGGCCCCCAGCAATTGTTGGGTTCCGTGCTAACCGTCTTGGAGCGGAGGCTGGGCATGCTCCGAGGTACGGTGATGCTGCTTCCTGATGGCAAAGAGCTGCTCGTCGAAGCGGCCCACGGGGCTCCGATCGCCACGTTCCGGAACGCGCGTTACCGAGCAGGTGAGGGGATTGTCGGGATGGTTGTCCAGACGGGACAACCGGCGGTTATTCCCCGCGTTTCCGAAGAGCCCCGGTTCCAGAATCGGATCCACCATCGGGCGGCCAAGGATTGCGCCGAAGTGAGTTTCTTGTGCGTGCCAATTCGAATGGAGGGGGAAGTGGTCGGCACGCTTTCGGTCGATTTGCCTGTCCAGCCCCCGGAGTGGCTCTGGGAGCGCGTGCGGTTGCTGGAGATCGTCGCCAGCATGATTGCGTACGACGTGCGTTCGCGTCGAGGTGAAGCGATGCGGCGTCAATCTTTGGAAACCGAGAACCTTCGGCTCCGCGACGCGCTTCAGGAGCAGTTTCGTCCCGAGAACATCATCGGCAATTCGCACGGTATGCGGGCCGTTTACTTGAAGATCAAGCAAGTGGCGGCCAGCGACACGACGGTTTTGGTTCGGGGTGAGTCGGGAACGGGCAAGGAACTGGTGGCCTCGGCAATTCATTATGCGAGTGCGCGGGCCAAAGGGCCGTTCGTCAAGGTGAATTGTGCGGCCCTGAACGAAAACCTCTTGGAAAGCGAACTGTTCGGCCATGAAAAGGGGGCGTTCACCGGGGCCTTGTCCTCGCGGAACGGGCGATTGGCCGAGGCACAAGGCGGTACCCTGTTCCTCGACGAGATCGGCGATTTTTCCCCCGTGATTCAGGGCAAACTGTTGCGGGTGCTGCAGGAACGAGAATATGAACGGGTAGGCAGCAACCAGACGCTCAAGGCTGATGTGCGGATTATTGCGGCTACCAACCAGGACTTGGAGGCGCGACTCACCGAAGGTCTCTTTCGGCACGACCTCTACTACCGCATCAACGTTTTTCCCATCTGCCTGCCTCCGCTGCGTGACCGAAAGGACGACATTCTACTCTTGGCCGACCACTTCGTCGCCAAGTACGCGAAGAGAATGGCCAAAGAAGTGGGGCGGATTAGCACGCCGGCGATCAATGCCATGCTGGCCAACCACTGGCCGGGCAATGTCCGCGAGTTGGAAAACTGCATCGAGTATGCCGTCCTGCTCAGCAGCGACGGAGCGATTCACAGTCACAATCTCCCTCCCACGCTCCAGTTGCCGGTCACCGGAGAATCGGCGCGTCAGGGGTTGCTCAAGGGGCAGGTCGCATTGCTCGAACGCGACATGATCGCCGACGCCTTGAAGGCGTGCCAGGGGAATGGCCGTATGACAGCCAATCAACTGCGGATCACGCCGCGCATGGTTCGCTACAAGATGAAGAAGCTGGGCATCGATCATCGCCAGTTCATTGGAACGGCCAACTCTTAAGCCATTGGAAGTCCCAGGTTCGGAGCCTGCATGCGCCCGCTTTGGACCTGCGCAGAAAGGGGTTGAGCCCACCGCATTCTTTGAGGCCCTCGAAGGTCGGCTCGTCGTCACTCCGCTCGTCACACCTTCTCTCCGAGATCCTCCCTGACAAGGCTTTCCCGCTCTCAGACCGGCGCGACAATTCTGTCACTTGATGCAAGTCCTTGTGCTGTCGGCGGGTTGCGATGCAGGCGACGTTACAGCAGCGGTTTGCATTGTCGCGGGAGGACAAGCGTTTCCCTTCCGGGTTTTCGGCGGCTTTTCTCGACCACATCGCCTGTCCAAGAAATTCGGGGTTTTCGAGCACCTTTCTGCTTTTTCCAGTGCGCGGCACGTCTGTTGCAAAAGGAAAACAGCATCGTGAACCAGCCGCACGACGGTCGGTCGCTGCAGAGGTACAGACACCTCTGCAATTTCAATGCAGGTACCAGGAGCGTGCAAACATGCGAAAGATTGCGATCTACGGTAAGGGGGGAATTGGCAAGTCAACGACTACACAAAACACCGTGGCTGCGCTAGCGGAGATGGGGAGAAAGGTGATGGTGGTCGGTTGCGACCCCAAGGCAGACTCCACGCGATTACTCCTGGGCGGCCTGGCGCAGAAGACGGTTCTCGACACGCTTCGTGAGGAGGGGGAGGACGTCGACCTCGACGACATCCGACGCCAAGGCTTCGGTGATTGCCTGTGTACCGAATCGGGCGGGCCGGAACCGGGTGTTGGCTGTGCCGGTCGTGGCATCATTACTTCGATCAACCTCCTTGAACAGCTCGGCGCTTACGATGAGGACCAGAATCTTGACTACATCTTCTACGACGTATTGGGCGATGTGGTCTGCGGCGGATTTGCGATGCCCATTCGCGAAGGTAAGGCGCAGGAAATCTATATCGTCTGCTCTGGCGAGATGATGGCCATGTACGCTGCCAACAATATCTGCAAGGGAATCATGAAATTTGCCGAAGCCGGTGGCGTGCGTCTGGGAGGCCTGATCTGTAACAGCCGCCGGGTGGACAACGAACGGGAAATGATCGAGGAATTCGCCAAGCAACTTGGCACCCAGATGATCCACTTCCTCCCCCGCGACAATGACGTCCAGCGTGCGGAGATCCAGAAGAAGACCGTCATCGAGTGGAATCCCGAGTGTCTGCAAGCGGAAGAATACCGCAAGCTGGCCCGGGCCATCGATCACAACGAGATGTTTGTGATCCCCCAACCCCTGGCGATCAACCAACTCGAATCCCTTCTGCTGGAATACGGCTTGGCGGCTGCCTAGCCTGCCGGCCGCTTCCGATTTTGCCGTAAACTGTTTGCGCCTCGTTACAAGGAATCCTCCATGATCATGATTCGTGCAATCCTCCGCCCCGAGAAGTCAGATGCTGTCTTAGCTGCGTTGCTGGAGGCTGGCTTTCCCGCGGTGACCAAGATGGAAGTCTATGGCCGCGGCAAACAACGCGGCATGAAAGTCGGTGAGGTCACCTACGATGAGCTCCCCAAAGAGATGGTCTTAACCGTGGTCAATGACGACGACAAGGATTTCGTGATCGAAACGATCGTCAAGTGTGCCCGCACGGGGACCGACGGTGCGTTCGGCGATGGCAAGATCTTCGTCTCACCCGTCAGTGAGGTCTATACAGTACGAACCGGCACACGCGACGACCTGGCTTCCGAGTCCACGGTCGCCAACACGCAATAGCTCTCGGGAAGGAACTCTCTCATGAAAGAGGTTATGGCGATTATCCGAATGAACAAGATGAACCAGACCAAGCGTGCGCTGGCCGATGCGGGCGTGGCGTCCTTTACCGCCCGAAAGGTTGTCGGACGCGGCAAGGGTAAAGTCGACTATCTCCTGATGAAGGGAGCGGAAGCCGGCTGCGAGGAAGCGATCGTCCAGCTTGGCTATGGACCGAAGCTCATTCCCAAACGGATGCTGAATGTCGTGGTTCCCGACGAGTTGGTCTCCTCGGTTGTTCGCACGATTATCGAAGTCAATCAAACGGGGCACCCCGGCGACGGCAAGGTCTTTGTCATGCCAGTGCTCGACGCTGTGCGCGTGCGTACAGGCGAGAGCGGCGAGGTCGCCCTGGATGAGACGATGTAATCCACGGTTTTGTCCGACGCATTGAAGGAAGCCCCTACCACTATGTCCAACAAGCACACCATCAATCCAGACGACGTCCGTCAGGATCTGGCTCGCAGCTACCCGCCGAAGGTCGCTCGCAAGCGGTTGCAGCAGATCGTCGTCAATGAGGGAGTCCCGGGAGAAGCGGTTCCAGAGATTCTGGCCAACGTGCGGACCACGCCGGGCATCATCACCCAGCGTGGGTGCACCTACGCTGGCTGCAAAGGCGTAGTCCTTGGTCCGACCCGCGACATTGTCAACATTACCCATGGCCCGATCGGTTGCGGGTTCTATTCCTGGCTGACTCGCCGGAATCAGACGCGGCCGCCGACCAGTGAGCACGACAACTTCATGACCTACTGCTTTTCGACCGACATGCAGGAGGAGGAGATCATCTTCGGCGGGGAGAAGAAGCTGCGTGCCGCGATTCAAGAGGCGTACGATCTGTTTCACCCGAAGGCAATTGCCGTGTTCGCCACCTGCCCAGTGGGCCTGATTGGCGACGACGTGCATGCCGTCACGCGCGAGATGAAGGAGAAGCTGGGGATCAACGTTTTCGCCTTCAGTTGCGAGGGCTACAAGGGTGTCAGCCAGTCGGCCGGACATCACATCGCCAACAATCAGTTGTTCAAGCACGTGATCGGCCGCAACGACACCGGACAGCCCGGCCGGTTCCGCGTGGGAATGCTCGGCGAATACAACATCGGCGGTGACGCGTTCGTCCTCGAAGACCTGTTCACCCGGTGCGGCATCACGCTCGTGGCCACGTTCAGCGGCAATTCGAGCATCGATCAGTTCGAAAGCGCCCATACGGCCGACTTGAACGTGGTGATGTGCCACCGGTCGATCAACTACGTGGCTGACATGCTGGAGAAGCGGTATGGCATCCCCTGGTTCAAGGTGAACTTCATCGGCGCCGAGGCCACGGCGAAGTCGTTGCGCAAAATTGCGCACTACTTCGGCGACGCGGACCTGATTCGCCGTACCGAAGAGGTCATCGAAGAGGAAATGGCCGAAGTGGTCACGGTTCGCGAGGAAATCCGCCGGCGATGCCAGGGGAAGACAGCGATGCTTTTCGTCGGGGGCAGCCGGGCCCACCACTATCAGGAGTTGTTTGCCGAGATCGGCATCCGGACGGTTGCCGCGGGCTACGAATTCGCCCACCGTGACGATTACGAGGGACGCCGCGTGATTCCCACGATCAAAGTCGATGCCGATAGCCGCAACATCGAGGAACTCGACGTGGAAGCCCATCCCGACAAATACCGTCCCCGAATTGGCCCCGAAGATCAAACGCGACTGGCCAAGCTCGGACTCAAGTTTCGCGATTATGACGGCATGATGGCTGAAATGGACCCGCGGTCGCTGATCATCGACGACATCACCCATTACGAAACAGAACGCCTGATCGAGATCTATCGGCCGGACGTATTTTGTGCGGGGATCAAGGAGAAATTCGTGGTGCAGAAGATGGGTGTCCCCTGCAAGCAACTTCACAACTATGACTACGGCGGCCCGTACGCCGGGTTTCGCGGGGCGGCGAACTTTTACCGGGAAATCGACCGGATGGTCAACACGCGGATCTGGTCCATGATTCATGCCCCCTGGGAAAGCACGGATGCCGCTTTGGAAGCCGCGTACGTCAAGAGTTGAAGGAGAATCGTCCAATGCTATTACGACATACGACTGCGGAAGTCCACGAACGCGAGTGTCTGACGATCAACCCTGCCAAGACCTGCCAGCCGATCGGTGCCATGTACGCGGCGTTGGGAATCCACCGCTGTCTGCCTCACAGTCACGGTTCGCAGGGGTGCTGTGCCTATCATCGCAGCACGCTGACGCGGCACTACAAGGAGCCCGTGATGGCCGCCACCAGCTCGTTTACCGAGGGCTCCTCGGTCTTCGGCGGCCAGGCGAACCTGCTTCAGGCAATCCAGAACATTTTCAGCGTCTACGACCCGGAGGTGATCGCCATCCACACGACCTGCCTCTCGGAGACCATCGGCGATGACATTCCCCAGATCATCGCTAAGGCCCGCGACGAGAAGAAGATTCCCCCGGACAGGTACGTGATTCACGCGAATACGCCGAGCTACGTCGGATCGCACGTTACCGGGTTCGCGAACATGTTGCGGGGGATGATCGACTACATCGCCGCGCCCTCCGGTATCCGCAATACGACGATCAACCTGATTCCCGGTTGGGTTGAGCCGGCCGACATGCGTGAAATCAAGCGTCTGGCCGACTGCCTGGAAGTCAAAACGCTCCTCTTTCCGGACACGTCCGACGTACTCGACACACCGCAGACCGGCAAGCACGAATTTTATCCTCGCGGCGGCATCACCGTCGATGCCCTGCGCACTACCGGCGCCAGCCAGGCCACGATCGCCCTGGGCCTGACGGCTTCCGAACCGGGGGCGAAGTTCCTCGAAACCAAATTGCACGTTCCCGCGCGGTCCATCGAGTTGCCGATCGGCCTACGGGCCACCGACCGGTTCATCGAGACGCTTCGTAAGGTGGCCGGTGTGAAGGTTCCCGCCGAGATCACCCGGGAACGTGGCCGGCTGGTCGACATGATCACCGACATGCACCAGTACTTCTACGGCAAGCGCGTGGCCTTGTGGGGCGATCCCGACCAACTGGTCTCGCTCGTCGAGTTCCTCACCGACCTTGACATGCGTCCCACGTATATCGTCACAGGAACGCCGGGCAAGCGATTCGAGGACCGCATAAAGAAGGCCCTCGCCGGACGCGTCCCCGAAGCAAAGATTCGCCAGGGTGTCGGGGCCGACATGTTTCTCTTGCACCAGTGGATCAAGCAGAACCCGGTTGACTTGCTCCTCGGCAACACCTATGGCAAGTACATCTCCCGCGACGAAAACATCCCCTTTGTGCGGCACGGATTCCCGATTCTTGACCGCGTGGGGCACTCCTACTTCCCCACGGTCGGCTACTCGGGTGGGATACGGCTGATGGAGAAGATCCTCGACGCCCTGCTCGATCATAAGGATCGCACCTCGTCCGAAGAAGACTTCGAACTGGTGCAGTAACGCCGGAGATGCATGATGATCGACATCCTCGAAGCGCGCAAGTTGCAGATCCACGAGACTGGGGACGCCCCACTCGCGATGGCCTGTGAGAAGCAGAGCGTCGCCGGCTCCGTAAGCCAACGGGCGTGCGTGTTCTGCGGAGCGCGCGTGGTCTTGTATCCCATCGCTGACGCGATTCACCTAGTCCACGGCCCGATCGGCTGCGCCGCCTACACCTGGGATATCCGCGGCGCCTTGTCGTCCGGCCCGGAGTTGCATCGGCTCAGCTTTTCCACCGACTTGGGCGAAAAGGACGTGGTTTACGGCGGCGAAAAGAAGCTCTACCAATGCCTGGTGGAACTCATCCGTCAGTACCAGCCGAAGGCGGCCTTCGTCTACTCCACATGCATCGTCGGGCTGATCGGCGACGACGTGAAGGCCGTGTGCCGTCGCGTCGAAGCGGAGTGCGGCATCCCGGTGCTGGCCGTCGAGTGCGAAGGGTTCAAGGGCACCAAGAAAGACGGCTACCAAGCGGCCTGCTTTGCCCTCTCGCAACTCATCGGCACCGGGTCGACCGAAGGAATCGGAACGCGAAGCATCAACATTCTCGGCGACTTCAACCTCGCCGGCGAGACCTGGATGATCCGCGACTACTACGAGCGAATCGGTGTGGAGGTCGTGGCCACGCTGACCGGCGACGGCCGGGTGGACGCCATCCGCCGGGCCCATGGCGCGGCCCTGAACGTCGTACAGTGCGCCGGCTCGATGGTCCACCTGGCCAAGCGGATGAAAGACACCTACGGAATCCCATTCCTGCGGGTGTCGTATTTCGGGATCGAGGATATGTCACGATCGCTGTATGGCGTGGCGGAATTCTTCAACGATCCGCAAATCATGGCCCGCGCCCGGACCCTCGTGGCCGAAGAGGTAGCCCGGATCCTGCCCGAACTGCGTCGCTACCGCCAGGCCTTACGGGGCAAGCGTGCAGCCGTGTATACGGGCGGAGCCTTCAAGGCGTTTTCCTTGGTTCGCTCGCTACGCACGCTGGGTATGAAGACCGTCGTCGTCGGTTCACAAACGGGCACTCGCGAGGACTACGAGTTGCTCCGCGACTTGTGCGACGAAGGAACCGTCCTGATCGACGACGCCAACCCCCTGGAACTCTCGAAATTCGTCCAGGAAAAGCAGGTCGACCTGTTGATCGGCGGGGTGAAAGAACGGCCGATTGCCTACAAATTGGGGCTTGGATTCTGTGACCATAACCACGAACGGAAGGAGGTCTTGGCGGGCTTCCAGGGGATGCTCAATTTCGCCAACGAGGTTCATCGTACGGTGATGAGCCCGGTCTGGCGGCTAACGCCCTACCGCCGGATCAAGGAGAGCAGGTCATGATTTCGCCATCCCTTACTTCATCGACGGCCGCCCGGAATACATGCAAGCTCTGTGCGCCCTTGGGGGCTTGTCTGGCGTTTCGCGGCCTGGAGGGTACCGTGCCGTTGTTGCACGGCTCGCAGGGGTGCGCCACGTATATCCGGCGTTACCTTATCAGCCACTATAAGGAACCCATCGACATCGCCTCGTCCAACTTTGGTGAAGCGGCGGCCGTCTATGGAGGGGGCGACAACCTCCGCAAGGCCCTGCAGAACGTCATTCGCCAGTACCATCCACAATGCGTCGGGATTGCTACGACCTGCTTAGCGGAAACGATCGGTGATGACGTGGGCATGTATCTCCACGCGATCCGCGAAGAGCTGGGGCAAGACGCGCCCGAACTGATCCCTGTCTCCACCCCCTCCTATATGGGCACGCATGCCGAAGGATACCGCAGCGCACTGCGTGCAATCGTCGACTCGCTCGCGCAGCCCGGCCCGCGTCATGAGGCGATCAACGTCCTTTGCGGGATGGCCTCGCCCGCCGACCTGCGTTACCTCAAGGCACTCTTCCACGACTTTGGCCTGGAAGCGGTGTTGCTTCCCGACTACTCCGATACACTTGATGCGCCGACGTGGGCTGAATATCAGGTGATTCCCAAGGGAGGGACTCCGCTTGACGCGATCCGACGCATGGGCTCTGCTCGCGCAACGATCGAGTTCGTTCTTCCCTCGAATCGCGAGGTCACCGCGGGGATCCGGCTTGAGCAACGCTTCGGCGTTCCCTGCTACCAGTTGCCCATGCCGTTCGGCGTGGTACAAACCGACACGTTGTTCGAACTGGCGGAAACACTCAGCGGCCGTCCCACCCCGCCCCAACATCGCGACGAACGTGATCGCCTCGTTGATTCCTATGTGGATGCCCACAAGTACGTGTTCGGCAAACGGGCGATTGTCTATGGCGAGCCGGACCTGGTCGCCGGATTGGTTTCGCTGCTTCGCGAGATTGGCATGACGCCTGCGCTGTGTGCCACGGGAAGCAGCAAGGCGGGACTTGCCGAAAAAGTCCGATCGGTGTCGGAGGATTTCGACACCGAGGTTCGCGTCATCGAGGGAGCTGACTTCGCTGAGATTGAAGAAGCCGCCTCCGACGCGGCAGCCAACGTGATCATCGGAAGCAGCAAAGGCTATCGTCTGGCGCGTGACCTGGGCATTCCCCTGGTCCGAGTCGGCTTTCCGATCCACGATCGCATCGATGGCCCCCGCCTGATGCACCTCGGCTATCACGGAGCGCACCAGTTGTTCGACCGCATCACCAATGCGCTACTTGCGGCGGCCCAGGACGCTTCGCCGATTGGATACAGTTACATGTAGGAACACGTCCCACCGTGCCAATGGAGAATGATTCGATGACTTTGGATATCACCCGACACCCTTGCTTTAACGAATCGGCCCGAAGGACTGCCGCCCGCATTCACCTCCCGGTGGCTCCCCGTTGCAATATCCAATGCAACTATTGCAAGCGAGGCTACGACTGCGTCAACGAAAGCCGCCCCGGCGTTTCCAGCGTCGTCCTTTCGCCCCATCAGGCCCTCCGCTACCTCGAGGACGCGGTTGCCGCGGACCCGCGTATCGCCGTGGTCGGAATCGCCGGCCCCGGCGACCCGTTTGCCAATCCCGAGGCCACCATGGAAACACTCCGGCTGGTTCGGGCCCGTTTCCCGGAAATGCTTCTCTGCGTGGCGTCCAACGGTTTTAGCATCGAGTCCTTTGTTGAAGAGCTCGCCCGGCTTGCCGTCAGCCACGTCACGTTGACGATCAACGCCGTTGATCCAACCATCGGTCAGGCGATCTATGCGTGGGTTCGTGAGGAACCGCGGATTTTTCGGGGGCTGGCCGCCGCAGAAGTGCTTCTTGATCGGCAGTTGAAGGCCGTTGCCGCGTTGAAGGCCCACGGCGTCACTGTCAAAATCAACTCGATCATCATCCCCGGCATAAACGACCACCATATTCCCGCAGTGGCCCGTCGCATGGCCGAACTCGGCGCCGATATCATCAACTGCGTGCCTCTGTATTCGGTTGACGACACGCCTTTCGCCGACGTACCTTCCCCCACGTCTGCCCAGACGGCAGCCATCCGGGAGGCCGCCTCCGTGTATCTGCCGATCATGACGCACTGTGCACGTTGCCGTGCCGACGCCGTGGGCCTCCTCGGCGCCCCCCTCGGCGCCGAGACGGTCACCCGGCTCGCCGCATGCGCAAGCCTGCCCATCCGCCCGAACGACCATCGCCCCTATGTGGCCGTCGCCACGCAGGAAGGCGTACTCATCAACCAACACCTAGGCGAAGCCACGGAACTGGCCATCTTCCGCCAGAATGGCGACCGTTTCGAACGGGTGGAAACCCGCCGCACGCCTCCTGCCGGCGGTGGCGACCGGCGGTGGCAAGACCTTGCCGAAACCCTCGGCGATTGTCGCTGCCTGCTTGTCTCCAGCGCCGGCAATTCTCCCTGCACGGTCCTCAAGTCCCACGGCATCCGCGTCGTGATGATGGAAGGACTGATCGAAGACGGCCTTGAGGCCGTTTATCACAATGTTGACGTCCGTGCGCCGTTACGCACCCCGCATCGCTGCGGTTCCGGCGCGGCTTGCAGCGGCAACGGACATGGTTGCTCTTGAACTGACGAAGGCCCCCCAAACATGAACAAGCCCCAGTACCACTTCTTCCTCTGCAACAGTTTTCGCATGAACGGCGAACCTCAAGGCGTGTGCAACCGCAAGGGATCGCTTGACCTGTTGCAATACCTCCAGAACGAGATCACCGACCGCGGTCTGGATGCCATCGTTTCCACCACCAGTTGCCTGAACGTGTGCGAGAAAGGGCCAATCCTCATCGTCTATCCGCAGGCTTGGTGGTATGGCGCGGTGAGCGAAGAGAAGGTCGATCAGATCCTCGACGCCCTCGAGAGCGGCGAGCCTGTCGCCGAGTTGCTCATGGCATAGCTCCAAGGAATTCACGATGGACCGCATTTCCCACAAGCCCTGGACGTGGCTGGTCGATACAACGTTGCGCGATGGGGAGCAGACCGCAGGGGTCGTCTTTTCACAGGCCGACAAACTGGCCATCGCAAGGGCGTTGGCCGAGGCGGGGGTTCCCGAATTGGAGGTGGGTACGCCTGCCATGGGCGACGACGAGATCCACACGATTCGCGCCTTCTCGCGTCTCAAACTCCCCTGCCGGATTTCCGTCTGGTGCAGGGCACGACGGGGAGACATCGACTTGGCGCGACGCTGCGAGGTTGACGCCGTCCATTTCTCGCTCCCGGTGTCCACCATCCAGTTACGTGCGTTGCACAAGACTAAGTCGTGGGTCCTCGGACGACTCCGCGAGATCGCGGAATATGCCCGCGGATACTTTCGCTTCGTCTCAGTCGGGGCTCAGGACGCATCGCGGGCTGATCCAAGTTTTCTGGCCCGATGCGCCAAGGCGGCATTGACCGCGGGCGTCGATCGCTTCCGTGTGGCCGATACCGTTGGCCTATGGGACCCCTTGCAAACGCACCGCGTTCTGTCCAGCCTCCGCTCAAGCATGCCGAATCTCACGTTCGGGTTTCACGGCCACAATGATCTCGGGATGGCAACTGCCAACACGCTGGCGGCGATTGAAGCGGGAGCCCAGAGCGCAGATGTCACCGTGAACGGCCTGGGAGAACGTGCGGGAAATGCGCCCCTCGAAGAAGTTGCCATGGCCTTGCGTGTATGCCTTGGTCGGCTGTCAGGCGTCAACACCCGAGCACTGGCCAGGCTCTCCCAACTCGTCGCCGACGCGGCCGGACGGCCCGTTCCGCTCAGCAAACCCGTGGTGGGCCAGCAGGTGTTCTGCCATGAATCGGGGATCCACGTGCGGAGCCTTCTCGAAGATTCCCGGACCTACGAGCCCTTTTCGCCCGACGAGGTCGGCGCCCCGGCAAGCCGGATCGTACTGGGCAAACACTCTGGCACCACCGCCATCCGCCACGCACTGGCCACCGTCGGCGTCACCACCACGCCGGAAGAACTCCTCGTACTACTCGCTGCCGTTCGCCGTCGGGCAGCAGCGTCCCGGCCCAGGGCCGGCGAGGTCTCCACGTTTCCGCTTGCTTCCGCCCCTCCGACGTGTGGGAAGCCTGATGGGGGACGCCTGTAAGCGCGGCGGGAGCCCAAGGGGGATTACAGGTGCGAATCCTGGGGGCGGCAAGCATGGCCGTCAAACGCTGGCGACGCTCTTTTCCGTCCTCGTCTTCTCCCCGTTGCATGAGGGCTGCTAGACAGGCCTGCCGGCGGCTTTCTGCGAACAAGGCAAGACTGTTGACTTGAAAACGGTACTGGCCGTCGATTTCCATTTTGCAAGGCCCATTTCATCCGCCCAAATCTTCGACGGCTTGTCGCACTCCGGGTCGATAGGATGCACGAACGGCTTCTACCAGTTTGGCTCGGGCAACCGGCTTGGTCAGGTAATCGTTACAGCCTGCGTCAAGGCATTTTTGTCGGTCTTCGGCCATGGCGTGAGCCGTGAGGGCAAGAATCGGGCCGGGCCAACAATGACTGCGGAGCGTCCGAACCGCCTCGTAGCCATCCATGACGGGCATTTGCATGTCCATGAGAATCACGTCGAAGGGGCGCCCCTCGGCCTGGCTCGCCAGGGCCAGATCGACTGCCGCGCGACCATTCTCGGCGACGGCCACCTCGGCTCCGGCTTTCTTCAAGAGACAGGCGATTAGACGTTGATTGTCGGGGCCGTCTTCGGCCAACAGGGTGCGACACCCCTCGAGCGACAACGCCTTCGATTCCGATGGATCTGACGCGGGGGCGTGACTGGGCAAGACGAACGCCTGGGGCGATTCCAGCAGACGAACGTCCTTCAAGGGGCCGGTGGGGATTCGCACCGTGAATCGGCTCCCTTGGCCGAGTGTGCTCTGAACCGTGATTTGACCGCCGAGGAGTTCCACCAGGCGGCGGCTGATTGTCAACCCTAGTCCTGTCCCGCCGTACTGGCGTCTTGTCGAGCTGTCGGCTTGCGTGAAGGGCAAAAAGAGCCGATCGAGCATTTCCGCCGACATGCCAATCCCGGTATCCGAGACCTCGATCTGAAGCATCGGCGACACCGGCGAGGTTTGGTCGAGCCAGACGACCAAACCGATCTTGCCCTGTGTGGTGAACTTGACGGCATTCCCCAGAAGGTTCAGCAGGATTTGTCGGAGCCGGGTCGGATCGGACTGAATGCTCTCGGGAAGTCGCCCCTGAATCTCAACGGTCAACGTCAGTCCCTTGGCCGACGCATGCAACTGCATCAGCGACGCGACTTCCGCGATGAGGGCATGTGGCGAACAGTTCATCCGCTCAACGACGAGCTTGCCCGCCTCGATCTTCGAGAGGTCCAACACATCGTCGATGATTTGGAGCAAATGGTGGGCATTTTGGGAGATCACGGCCATCGGGTCACCGAGGCCTGGCTCGATTGTAGAGCACCGCCTGTGGCAAGATTCGGAGAGCAAGTCGATATACCCGAGGATGGCTGTCATTGGAGTCCGGATTTCATGGCTCATGTTGGCCAGGAATTCGCTCTTGGCTCGATTGGCTGCCTCGGCGGCGTCCCTCGTCCGAGCTAGTTCCGCCTGGGCCTGCTTCCAGTGCGTAATGTCCTGGTGAATCCCGATCATGCGCACCGGATTGCCTGCGGCAGTCCATTCGACGACCTTCCCACGGCTCTGAATCCAGATCCACTCTCCCGACTTGGATTTCAAGCGGAACTCGGGGGCATAATCCGTGTGATGGGCAAAGTGGGCGTGGAGCGCATGCATCACTCCGGGGTAGTCGTCGGGATGGAGCCACTGCTCCCAGGAACGGATATGCGGTTCGATTTCTTCGAGCGTGTAGCCTAGCATTTCGGCCCAACGGCGGTTGACCGTCTGGTGGCCGGTCTGGATATTCCAGTCCCACAGTCCGAGGGCGGCTCCCTGGATGGCCAGATCAAGGCGTTCTTCACTCTCCTTGAGCGCCTGTTCGGCGTTCTTGCGTTCGGCGATTTCTGCCTCGAGGCTGGCGGTACGTTCCGACACGCGCTGTTCCAAGGTGGCGTGGAGACGCTGTACTCTTGCGACCAGGGCGTTGAGACTGTTCTCGAGGATTCCGATTTCATCGTCACCGGTTACGGGCACGGGGCGGATGGGAGCATCCTCAGGCTGTTCGACCGCCTGTTTGAAATGGGCGGCAATTGCCGCCAGACGCTTGCCAATCAGGAAGCGAAACACGAGAAGAAGGGCCACCAACAACAAGACTCCAAACACGGCCAGCGCGATGAGCTGTTTGACCGCTTCGGACGCCGCTTCCGCCTTGATTGGAGCCAAGGGAATTCCGATCATGTCCAGGGCGATTACATCGCCCATCTTGCGGTGAAAACCGGCTTGGTCGCCGTATCGTTTCCGTAGCGAGGCTGGTGCATCTTCAGGCCGGCCATGACATCGCTGGCAGGCGGTCTCCATACGGCGCGGGCTGCAATGCACGAGGTACTCGTTGTCACGAATCACCAGGGAACCGACCCACTTCGTGGCCTCGGGATGCTCGCGGAAATGCTGGAGCAACCGCAATTCCTCTGGCCCGGCCATGTTGGCCGGATTGCGGGGATTATCGGAGGAGAATTTGATGATGTAGTTGTGAGACCGCTTGCAGACGTTCTCGAAGATGCTTCGTGCCACAAACGACGTGGACATCAACTCAGGATCGAATTCATCAGGTTTCATCCGCTGCTCGATTGACGGACGAATCCGCTCTCCCACATACTGTCGAATGGCCAGGTCGAACTGATGGGCCAATTCGGCTTGTGCGCTCGTCAGTTGTTCGGCCTGTTGGCGAGTAACCAACCAGGTTCGCGAGACGAGGAACGCCGAGAACAGTCCCGCAAAAAGGCCGATTGCCAGGAGGAATTTGGTTCGGATGCTTGTCATGGCCTCCTCCAGTACGGGCGAATCCGCCCTGCCCGCCGGAAGTAGGCGTGGCCGCCATACTTAGGGGAGTCGTTTTCGACCCAACCGGGCAGCACGCCGGACACGCGGACTGTCGTGTTAAGAGTACTTCATTGGGCGAGCAGAGATGGGGCTTTCGAGAAGAATCGCATGCGGAAGGCGAAGGGAACGATTGGTTTAACGCAACTAAGCCGTCCCGCCGAACCAAACGAGGGGTGCGTCCGGCCCCCTTTTTTTACGAAGGGAATTGGAGGACCAACTCCGCGTGAGAACCGTCGATCCCTATTGGGTCAGATACCCCTTACGGATGGCGTCCTGCAAAACCGCCTCGGTCAGGTCCCACAGCTTTGCTGAGCCATCGACGACCGGACGCATGCGGGTGTAGACCCGATCCGATGGAACTTCATGTACCCGCCACGCGCGTCCTTGCGGGCGGTAGTTCCAAAGGAACGGCTGCAGCCGGTCCAAGGCTGCGGCAAACCGCGCTTCGGAGGTTTGTCGGGCTTCCATCTCTTCCCACAACTGCCGAAACTCCCTCGCCTGGTCGGAGGGCAGCATCCCGAAAAGTCGATCGGCGGCACGCTGTTCACGAGCAGCCTGATCGGCTGCGGCGGCGGCATCGTAGGCATACGTGTCGCCCGCATCGATTTCCACGAGATCGTGGATCAGAACCATCTTGATCACGCGCAAAAGATCGGGTTTGGGGTCGTCGGCGTACTCGTGGAGCAGGATCGCGGCGACGGCCAGATGCCAGGAATGTTCCGCGTCGTTTTCCTTGCGGGACTGATTGATCAAATAGGTCTGACGGAAGACGTGCTTGAGTTTGTCGATCTCAACGAGAAACTCGATCTGTTGCAAGAGGCGATTGTCATTCATGGGCGGTTCCGGCAATGAACGCGGCGGGTCGGGAGACATTACGCCCCTGTGCGGACGAGTTCCGAGACCTGTAATTTCCGCGGGGACGAGGTTGTCCAGTTCGATGTCCGTCGCCGTGCCGAGGTCTTGAGACTTGCATGCGGTCACCAAAACCCTTGATTCTAGCGAAACGACGGCCTTGTTGTAAGCGTCGATTGCCCGATCAAGTCCCTTTTCGACGTGGCTTATGTAGCGAGCTACGGTGCCGAGCCGCTTGTAGAGTTCCTTGCCCAGGTCACTGATTTCTTGAGCATTTTGGGCCAACCGTTCCTGACGCCAACCGTAGGCCACGGTGAGCAACAGGGCGATCAACGTGGTCGGCGCAGCCAGAATCACGTTTCGTTCGCCCCCCAACTCGATCAGGCGGGGATTCTGTTCCAGGTCTCCTTGCGCCGCCTCGTGGAGGCGTTCCAATGTGGTTCTGGCCAAGTCGAGGAACGACTGGTTATTGCACTGCAAGGCCTCAGCCGCCAAGGCCTTGAAGGCGTCGGCGAGCTTCTGTTGCGACTCATGAACAACAGCCAATCTCTCCTCGGCCTGCCGGCGCTCGTGCTGCAAGGTGGCCTGCAAGGCGGCTAGCTTGGCCTGGGCGAGCAGGCAGGCGAACAGGGAGCCGACCGCCAAACCGAACACAAACGACAAAAAACCGTCAATTGGCCCCAATTCGCACTTCCGCCCGTATGGATAGTGTACGCGCGTTTAGCGATTATGCCCGATGGTTGGCGGGTGTCAAATCGGCCCTTTGGACCGCCTCCAAGGCTCAGCAAGTCGAGACGGCGATCGTCGAGTAGCGGCACGGAAACGATTGATTCGCTTCCAAGCCGCGAGGGAAACCGGGGGGAATCACAAATATGTTAGAGTTAATCTGGGTGGGGGAAGGAGCGCTTGTCCACAATCCCCTCACCAGATGGACCCCTCGCATTGAGGAGGAGACCTTCGTCTCATAGCATGAGTAACCCGTTGCGCGTACTCATTGTCGACGATCCCCTGGCGGCAGGAAAGATCGCTTTCGACGCCTTGCGGGGATTGCCAGAGGTGGAGGCAGTCGGTACTGCCGCGAGTGCGACGATGGTGCTGGAACGAGTCGAACGGCTCCATCCGGATCTGCTCCTTCTGAACCTGACAGAGCCGAAGATTGACGGTCTTCAGGTGCTGCAAAAACTGCAGGCGGCGGGGCACAAAGTGGGGGTGATCGTACTATCCGACTCGACTGACGCTGGTGCCCGCGCGACGATGCGGGCGATGGCTGCCGGCGCGTTTGACTATGTGGTCTTCCCGGCCGGCCTTTCTGCGGCGAAGAACGTGTTTTGGCTCCGCGAGGAGCTTCGGGACCGACTGGCGGCTTTTCGCCGAACGGGTGGTGTCCGGCTTCGGCCGTCGCGTGGACGACCGCAACCCGCGGTGGTCGTTTTGGGGATTTCCACGGGCGGTCCGAAGTCGCTTGCGGAGGTGTTGCCCCAATTGCCTGGCGATTTTCCGGTTCCGGTCCTCGTGGTCCAACATATGCCGCCACTGTTTACCCGCTCGTTGGCCAGGAGTCTCGGCAGCCGTTGCGCCCTGCGCGTCTGTGAAGCGTCTGATTGCCAGCCGGTTGTGCCGGGTTGGATCCTGATCGCTCCCGGCGGAATGCAAATGAAAGTCGAACGCGATGCGACTGGCGTACTCGTGCGAATTACCGACGACCCGCCGGAGCATGCCTGCAAGCCTTCGGTGGACTACTTGTTTCGCTCGGCGGCACAAGTCTACGGGGGACACGTCGTCGGCGTGCTGATGACGGGAATGGGCTGTGATGGCGTCGACGGCTGTCGACTGCTCAAGCAGCATGGCGCGACCATCGTGGCCCAGGACGAGGCCACTTGCGTGGTCTACGGAATGCCGCGTGAAGCGGTGGAGCAGGGAGTGGTCGACATTGTAGCGCCTTTGGACTACATCGCCCGCGAAATCATCCATCTGACAAGGAGGAGTTGAGTGCACCACCGCAATGATGATGCCAGAGAGGCGGGGGATCAGGGTCCAGGTGGATCAACTCACCACAGTTTGGGCACACCACAGAGAGCGTCTGGACCCTGACCCCTCGCCCCTGTCGTCGCCATCGTCTGGCCCACCCAAGCCAACGGACCGCGACAAACGTTCGTTGTCCCGATCCGCCAGGGCAGTCATTGTAATTTCTTGGGGCAAGGTCCGCAAGAAGCCCGGGACGGTTCATTCAGCGAGCCATGTATCGCGATGCTTGGCCACGAAGTCATCGTCGATCAGGTGGGGATACAAGCGGTAGATCCGCTCGAATTGCTCGGCTTGGCCTGGGCTGAGGGTCTCGTGCGGGTCGAGACACCAGGTCCCCTCCAAGAGGCCTTGCCGGCGAAGCACCTCGTGGACACCGGGGATGCAGCCGGCAAAGCCGTTGGCCGCATCAAACAGGACGGCGTTCATATCGGTCACCTCGACGTTCCGCCGGAGCATTTCGGCGGGGATCGAATCACCGGACGCCACCAGATCGTGACACCTGCGCAGCAATTCCACGGCCCGATGGGTCCAGACGGCCCAGTGGCCCAAAAGACCACCGACAAATCGCCGCTTGAGCATCCGGCCGTTGTGGGGAAAACAATAGGGAGTCAACAGGTCGAGAATGATATTGTCGTCGTTGCCCGTGTAGAGGGCAATGTCGTCGCGTCCAGACTCGGTGACCGCGCGGACCACATCGAGCGTCTGGTACCGGTTGAAGGCCGCCACCTTGACAGCCACGACGTTGTCGATCTCCGCGAAGCGTCGCCAGAACGAGTAGGGGAGCGTTCGTCCTCCCACGGCCGGCTGAAGATAGAAGCCCACAACGGGAATCACCTCGGCCACGGCGCGGCAGTGGGCCACGAGTTGCTCGTCGTCGGCGTCGCGCATCGCTCCAAGGCTCAACAACCCGGCGTGGAATCCATGCTGTCGGGCGAGGGAGGCTTCGGCCACGGCCTGGTTGGTCTGACCACAGATTCCCGCCACACGCACCAGCGGTTCCTGACGTTGCGCATCGAGGCGATCGAACTCCTCGCGTGCCAGACTCAGCAGCGGGGCGAACAGCCCGATTTGGGGATCGCGGATGGCAAACTGGGTGGTGTGGACGCCGACGGCTACGCCTCCGGCCCCCGCCGCACTGTAGTAGCGCCACACGGCCCGTTGACGCCGCTCGTCAAAATGCCGGTGGCGATCGAGTGCCAGCGGGCTGGCGGGAATCACAAGTCCACGATGCAGAAGCTGCTTGATTCGAGGATCGATCGATTGGCTCATGGCGATTCGGGGTCTCAGAACTTTCCGTCGCGGGTCTGAAAATGGGTCGGTTTGTCGAGGAGCTTACCGCCACGCAATTGCCAATCGGCGATCCACTCGATCATCTGTTCCACAGGAACCGTGGGCCGATCGAAGAGTTGATAGCTAAGTTGGGCGTTGCTCAGTAAGGCGTCCGCCGCCTCGACCCCGGTGAAATGGACCTTCTTGCCGAACAATTCGCCGAATCGCTCGGCGACCTGCCGCACGCTGAGCGTCTCGGGGCCGGCCAGGTTGATGATAAACGGTGGCGTAGCGACCAGCTCGAAGCAGCGGAGCGTCATCACGTTCGAATCGCCTTGCCAGATCGCGTTGAAGTATCCCATGGTCAGGTTGATTGGGCGTCCGGCCATGACCTGCTGGGCAATGTCGACCATTACGCCGTAACGCAGTTCGTGGGCGTAGTTCAACCGGACAAGAGCGGTTGGCGTGCCGCACTTCTCACTGAAATAGGTCAGAATCCGTTCACGGCCAAGCACGCTCATCGCATAGTCGCCCAGTGGGCCGGGGGGATCGCTCTCCACGGCTCCACCGCTGCCAATCGGCATCAAGGGATAGATGTTTCCACTCGAGTACGACACGATGCGACTGTGGGCGTACTTTTCCGCAACCATCCCGGGCAGGTAGACATTCATCGCCCAGGTGGTCGCTTCGCGCCCCGTCGAGCCGAACTTCATCGCAGCCAGGTAGAGCACATTGGCCGCGTCGGGCAGCTTGGCCAATTCCGCTCGGTTCAGCAGGTCGCAGGAAATCGTCTCGATTCCCCAAGCATTCAATTGCTGTGGAAGTTCGGGTCTGGAGAACCGTGAGACACCGAGGATTCGCCGTCTGACGCCGGCCGCGTCGGTGGCGCGCCGGGCCATGCGGGCCAATGAGGGACCTGTCTTTCCCCCCACGCCCAGGATGATCAAATCGCCGTCCAACCGTCTCATCATTGTCACCAGTTCCGGGGTTGGCCGGCTGAGCAACTCTTCGAGCTGTTCAAGATCGCGAATCGACCGAAGGCTGGTTGTGTCGGTCGCAGCCAAGCGTTCGCCGTCGTCCCTCATGGGTTTTGCTTTCTGGGGGATCAGGGGGGGGCGTTGCAATGTTCGCCGAGACAAGAGACGCGAATTGCCATTCTAGCGACTGGACTGGAGGGGCAAAAGGCCTGGACAAAAGGGGTGGCCGATGATGATGCTTTTGCCACGGCGACCTCCCGCCCGAAACGGGGCCGTTCCTATCCCGGGTATGGACAACTCCTGGAACGAACGCCCTCCCCGGTAACGTGGGAAAGACTTCCAAAGCCGGAGGCGTTGCAAACCCACAGCCGAGGGCAACAAGGCGTTGGCCCTGACCGAGAGCCGAATCAGAGATGTTCCCCTGATCGCCGCATCGTAGCCCTAGCCGACGTCTTCGACGCCCTGACCTCGGTCCGCATTGACAAGGACGCCGTGTGAAGGCCGAAAACCATCGGGTCCCCGGTTGTTCCCCTGTCTAGGGCTGGTACAATCTGGGGCGATCGACGAATAGCTTCCGGGTTTGACCGAGGGAAGAGGAGAATCCGCGACCGGTTCCTTTAGGGTCGAGGAGTTCCAAAGATGAGCGGATTCTCGTTTTCCCGTCAAGCGGAAGTCATTCTTCGGTCGCCCTGCTAGCATGTCTCCCCCGCTCCCTGCCTCCACACCAAACCCCTGATCGCCAATCTTGACCAATCGTGGAATGAACACCATTTGTCTTGTCCTTGATCGACTGCACGGAGGATACGTAGGGGCCTATGGAAACAGTTGGATCGAGACACCGACACTCGATCGACTGGCGTTCGAGAGCTTTGTCTTCGACCAGTACCTCATCGACAGTCCTCGCCTGGAATCCCTCTACCGCTCCTTGTGGTTGGGGCGTCATCCACTGGTCCCCGACGGCTCGACGCCGGAGCCTGCGCTGGCCGAACGCTTGGCTCGTGCGGGAGTGACGCCGATGCTCTTGACCGATGAGCCGGCCGTGGCCGACCATCCCCTGGCCAAAGGTTTTGCGCCGCTCCTGGTCGTCGAACGGGCCGAGGCATTGGCCGTAGCCGAGGAGGTTCACGAGACGCATTTGGCCCGCTGTTTTGCCGAATTGATTGAGTTGCTTCGCGAGCCACGGGAACCGTTTTTCTTGTGGTGTCATCTGGCCGGTCTGGGCGGACCGTGGGACGCGCCCTTGGAGTTCCGCCGCCACTATGCGGCCGAAGATGATCCTGAGCCGCCCAACACCGCGGAGGTCCCCTGCCTGTTGCTCGACCAAGACTACGATCCCGACGAGGTACTGGGGTTTTCCCAGACCTATGCCGGCCAAGTGTCGCTGTTGGATACCTGTCTGTCCGCATTGGTCGAACAACTCGATTCCGGCCCCTTGGGCGAGAAGACGCTTTTGGTGCTCCTGTCGGCCCGGGGAATGCCGCTGGGCGAGCATCGCCGGGTGGGCCCTTATGACGCGGCCCTCTACAACGAATTGGTGCATGTCCCCTTAATGATGCGGTTCCCCGACAGACTGGGAATCGCCGCGCGCAGCTCGGCCCTCGTGCAACCGGCCGATGTCTGGGCCACGCTGGCCGACTGGTGGAACCTTCCCGAAGTGCCCTGTCTTCCCGCAGCGCAGAGTCTCCTGCCCCTGATCCGCGGGGAGGTCAACCAACTCCACGACCGGCTCTTGCTGGTCGACGGCAGTGGGGGCCGGGCGATTCGTGTGCCGGCTTGGTATCTGCGCGAGGCCGAACCTCCCGAGTTGTTCGTCAAACCGGACGACCGCTGGGAGGTCAACAATGTCTTTGACCGTTGCGCTGATCTGACCGACACGCTTCGCGAGATTCTCCAAGCGTATGAACAGGCCCTTGCCGCAGGCCACTCGACGAGTCTTTCTCCGCTCGACGAGATCCTGCTCACCGGGCCGGAGTAGACGGGCGGGCGTCGTCTTTGGGGCTACGTGGGCGGCGGACACGGCCTTCTGGCATGTCGGAGTCCGGCAAATTCGCACGGTCCCAAGATTAACCGCAGAAAGCCCGATGCTCGAACCCCCGACGGGCAATCACCTGACCGCCCGAAGGAAGCGTCCCATTCGTCCATTTGGCGATGCACTTCGCAACTCATTTTGGAATGACGAGTTGCGCATGAAGCCCCTTGCCTGCCGGCAGCGGTTCGCCAGAATTAGCCTTGGAATGGTGAACTATCGCGATCGTGACAAGGAGTCTTTCATGCTCAGTCCGAAAATGCAGGCCGCCTTGAATGCCCAGATCAATGCCGAGTATTACTCCTCCTACTTGTATCTTTCGATGGCCGCCTATGCGGAATCGACGAACCTGAAGGGAATGGCCAACTGGTTTCGTGTCCAGGCCCAGGAGGAGTTGGGACACGCGATGAAGTTGTTCGACTATGTCCACAATCGGCGTGGACAGGTCGAACTGAAGCCGATTGAAGGACCGCCCACCACGTGGGATTCACCGTTGGCCGTGTTTGAAGCCACACTGGGCCATGAACAACACGTCACGGCCTTGATCAACCATCTGGTCCAGTTGGCCGGTGAGGAGAACGACTACGCCACTCAGGCCTTCCTCCAGTGGTTTATCACGGAGCAGGTGGAGGAGGAGGCGACGGCCGACCAGATCGTCCAGCAATTGCGACTGATCCAAAATGCCCCGGGCGGTCTGTTCATGCTTGATCGCGAGTTGGGCCAACGAACCTTCGTTGCCCCGACTGCGTAGAACGCGGCGAGAGACGCAGGCTCGATTATTCGTCGCCGATCTTGGCCAGACGACTGCGCAGGTCGCTGACGGCTTGCAGGAGTCCTGTTCCCTCTTCGGCTGCCGGTGCGAGGGTTCCATCGCTATTGGAAGCGGCGGTTGCCAGGCTGGTGCCGGCATTCCAGAGCGTTGGTTCGCAGGTCAGGCCGTTGTGGAAGTGCCCGCAGTTCCGCCCCGCCCGCTTCGATGCGTAGAGTGCTTCGTCCGCCCGGCGGATGATCGTCGTGTAGTCGTCTCCTGCTTGGACCACCGACAGTCCGAGACTGACCGTGACCTTCAATTCCCCTCGGTCGGTGTGAACGGACGTTGTGGCCACGGCTTCCCGAATCCGTTCGGTGGCTTGGCGGCCGTCCTGAGCCGAGGTGCTTGGTAGAATCGCGGCAAACTCCTCGCCGCCAATGCGGGCGATCAGGTCCATCTCGCGCGCCGTCTCACGCAATACGCCGGCTAGCACACGCAAGACTTGGTCACCGACGGGATGTCCATAGCGATCGTTCAGCGACTTGAAATGGTCGACGTCGATCATCATCAGGCAGAAGCTATTCCGTTTGCGATTCCATTCGGCCAGCCGGCGCAGGAGTTCGTCGTCAAACGCTCGACGGTTGGGCAGTTCCGTGAGTGGATCCGTTCGGGCTTCGGTGATATGGGACTCCATCTGGCGGGCTTGCTGTTGAAGCTTCTGTTCGGCCGCACGGAGCCGGTTCTGCAGCCGTTCGTTGATCTGCATGACTTCGGCGATCGTCCCAAGAACCACTTCGGTCAGCGCCGGACTGTCGGTGGAGGCCAGGGATTGGAGTTCCCGATTGACCTGCGTCATTTGCGTTGTGTGTTCGCCGACATCGTGGGCCATCCGGACTGCCATCTGGCAGAGGTGGCGGGCAAAGCGATGCAGGCGTTCGGGATTCACCTCCCGGTTTGCCGCCTGTTCTCTCCACGGCACACATCGACCAATCGTAATTCCTGCGGCCAGTTGTACCACGCCAACGATGACAGCTAATAGCACGATCGTCATTGTCGAACTCATGACCCGTCCTAGCACTCCAAAGGCCTAGAAGCCCGAGAACCGGCGTGAAAACCGATTTCTCGCACGGTACCTCACAAACGTAGGTCAGAGATCAGAGCGCCGCCCCGCTCGCACTGCCCTCAAGAGGGGTAACAGCAACTTCGCCAAGCCGGTTGTCGCCGTTACAAGCCGTATCTCCTGTCCCGGTCCGGTGCGTCGCCGATGGAGTGTCAGGGGTGACGTGTGGTGGCGTTAGAACTGCAACCGCTCGGGGATGTACTTCTTCATCCGGTCGAAGAAGCCGGCGGCACGCTCAGGGGACTGGACAGGGGGAGCCGGGGGGGGACGGGCCGCATTCGGCCGGTGAGTCACTGGACTCCGGCTCGCGGGAACATGGGTGACGAGGAACCGTGGCCAGTAGCCTTCCAGCAGATCCAGGCAGTCGCCGACCTCGCCGCGCTGTAACTTGGCGTCGGCCGGGGCGATCAGCTTGAGCAGGTGCTTCCATTCTTTCTCCTGCAACGCCACACAGCTTAGCTGTACGTCATCGAGCCAGACCGTGCCGGGACCGAGCAAATCGAAGCGGAGTTGTAGGTGGGTGAGGCCTTCCAAAGGGAGATCGTTGACGAGCACACTGACTGGCCGCGAGCCCCAATCCGTACCAAAGCAGGGGGGCATGGTCGGAACGCCGCTGAGTTGGGCAAATCGCACGAAATCCCGCCCCTCGTGCTTGCCGACGAGGGCGACACGGAAGGGGGGCGTTTGAGACGCATCGCCGCTGCGGAGCCAGACGGAGATCGTCACCCGACCGGTCGAGGGGGGGGCGAATGGTTCGCTGATCAACGTGGCGGTCGGCCCTTGGCTGGCCATTTTCACCGCTTGAAAACCTTCACGCTTCTCGTGTGGATCGAGTGTGATCGACACGCCCGGCTGACGCAACACGGCCCAGCCGGGGATCTCAACGCCGGAGGCGGGGGGACGCTCAAAGCCGGGATTCGTGAGCGCGTCCCACGCTGGGGGATTGCGCAGTACGGCCGCACGGTCGCCCAACTCGCTAATCCGGGCTTCCAGGGCGGCCTGCACCGCGCTGGGCCAGGAGACTTGAGCCCGCGCCAAACGGACGTCGGACGCCGTCAGACGCACACCGACTAGGTCGTACGGGCCCAGCTCCACGGTCCACACGCTTCCGTTCGAGCCAGGCACAAGCGGTGTCACCTCGCGCTGGCCGCTGAGTTCTACCAAGCGGCAGTGGGGCGGGGTGAGCAGCTCCAACCGCACGGTGGATGGAAACGGGGCATCGTTCACCAGGTAGACGTAGGTCTGGTTCGCATAGGAGCCGAAGCGAATCGTTACCGGCTGGGTGGATGGGGCACCGGGTTGGTCAGCCAACCGTTGAAAGCGAATCGCCGGCAATTGTCGATAGACGGCCACCAGCCGGCGGAGCGAATCCTCTTGTCCCAACGGGAGTTCCCAACCACCGTCGACGATCACCTTGGCGTCGAGCGTGGCCAGGCTATGGATGAACCGCCGCCGGTTCTGCGCGTCCGAGGGGACCGCGTGGGTGGCGAGCCAAGTGTAAGTCGGTCTGAACGGACTCTTAGCGTCGAAGGAGGCCAGCCGGGTCTCTTGCGGCTTGTGGAAAAAGAGGCTCCCCGGCACCGGCAGATCCTGGAAGTAGCGGTCAGCATCGGGCATCTGCCGAAGCTCCAGGTTGATGGCCTGCTTGGCCAATGACCACTGCGGACTGACTTGTTCCGGGCGCAGCAGCACGATCTGTTCCTGGGGCCCGTACCGCCGGGCATCGATGCCCATACGCAGAAGCAGCGAGGCCATGTCCAGTTGGCGTGGCAAGGAGGGCTGCAACAGCCGTTCGGTTTCTTCGCCACTGAACAGTTGTGCCCCGGCCAGGTAGAGTCGTGCTTCGGGACGCACGGCCGCCACTTCCGCCTGCACGCGCCGGTAGAAACGGCCCAACTGGTCAGCCCGCCACTCCAGCCAGATCCGTGCCGCCTCGCCGTCGAGCAGGAAGCGGGCCCGTTCGGCAAAACGGTCGGGACCGGAGCCGGGCACACGGAGCCGGGCGTCCTGTTCGAAGCGAGCAATCGTCGCATCGTCCAGGCCCCATTGCGGACCGGGCAACTGGGCATAGCCGTGGGACACAAGCTGGAGCGCCAAGCCGCCGAATGATGGATGCCGCGCGTAACGCGTCGTCAGTTCGCGGACCACGGCCAGCATCGCTTCCTGAACCCGTGGGTCAAGCACGTTGTAATAGGGCGCCATGCCGCGTTTGGGGGCATGCGTCTGTGGCCACGTCTGCCCATCCGGTCCGATCCATTGGAGACCCACGGCCTGGGGGCCGCCCGCCCGGACTATCGCTTCCAACTGCGGCAGTGGCGCGGCGAACTCAAGGGTCGGGATCAACTGGAGCCGCTCCCGGTCGAAGAGCCGCAGGAGCAGTTCCAGCACGTCTTTGCGGATCGGGTCTTGGCCGGTCTCGAAAAACGCGCCGGTATCATAGCGCGGCGTGGGGTGGACGAGTCGACTCGGGTAGATCGTGCTCCCATCGGCCAGGACGCCGAGCATCAGGCCGTTGAAGCCGAGGTAGTTGAGATACTCGACCAGCCGGGTGCCTCCTTCATAGAACGTGACCCAATCGTCCACGCCCAGGTCGCTCATCGGGCCAAGCGTCTCGGTCGCCGAGAAGTTCTCGGGAAACAGCGGCCGATCCATGTAAGCGGCCAGGAGCCGCTCAGACCGCGCGGCTTGAACGGGGAACGCCCGAGGCAGATGGTCGCCGACCGGATAAATGCGAATTCTGCCATACACGGCCGGCTCATGCGGTCGACGATTGGTCATCAAGACCAAGGGGGCTTTCGTTCGCGGCCAGAACACGATCCGGTGCTGTTTCCACTGCGGCAAGGTAGTCTGGCCGATGATTTCCTCGGCCAGATCGATCCCTGAATCGATCCCCAGCGGCATGACGGCGCCGGCCGCGTTCGGTTCGACGATGCTGATTCCCAGCGTCTGCGGCACGTCGCTGGGATAGTCGACCTCCAGGATATGGGGCTGGCCCGGCTCGTCGATCGGCAACGTGTAGGCCTCCCAGGGCACCTCATCACGGTCGCGCGGGGGTTGCAGTTGGGCGATCTCGCCGAGCTGCGCGTGGCGTGTGATGGTGGAATACCCATTGCCCAGCGGCCCTTTCCAGAGCCAATTCACCCGGCGCCATTGCGGCAGTTTGGCCAATCGCTCCCACCATTTCGAGTTCGTCGGGTCGATCTCGACCAACGCCCCCGCAGGGACGGTCGTCTGCAAAGGCATCGCCGGGGGGGCACGGCGGAGCACGACAACTTGGATCTTACGCTGCGCCAAAGGTTTGTTCCACCCGAGGGGCACGCGAGTCGGTTGCGGCAGGCGAAGGACTGTCGCATTGGTCGCCGTAATCACCAGGTCGTAGACCCCTTCCTGCTCTGGAAGTCGGACCTCGCGTTCGATGGCCACTGGCTCGCCAGTGCTCAACACGAACTCTTCTGGTCGGCGCACGTCTTGCGAGCTCCGAGCGGCGACCAAGGACACGGTGATCCGCACCTTGTTTTGCAGATCAGGATACAACGGGCGATCGGCCGTATTCAACAGATGCGGCTCCAGGGTGAACCGCAATATGTCGCCGGGCGTAAAGACCAGCGAGTCGTGTTTGAGCGTGACCCGTAGCTTGTCCTCAACCATGCGCCGTACGAGAAGGCGATTGCCCTGGTCATCAAGATCGACGTTCTGAAGTCCGTCGACCAGGTCGCTCAACGGAACTTCCACGCGCTTCGGCGCGCCGGTCGCGGCGACGAGGCCCAGCTCGACAAGCAGCTTGGCGTTTAGCGGCCCATCGAGCAGCAAGTCGACGCCGTCGTAGGTGCGGGGGCTTCGCTGGCAAAACAACAGACGGCCTTCGTCAATCCACATCGACCCAGGCTCATCGGCCTCGATCCCCAGGCAGCGTGGTTCGGCCAGTGTCCCTTGGCTCAGGGCGATTTGTCCTTGCCAAAGTTGTGCGGTCCCGCCTCCCCAAGCGATGCGCACCCGCATCGTCTCGCCCACGGCCGTAGCGCTGAAGCAGACCGCCAGCCAGACCGCCAGCGCGAACTGGCAGCCGCCGCGAACCGTAACACGACCAAGCGATACGGACGGTCTGCGCGATGCTTTCGGACTTCCCTGTCCGACCATCGTCGATCCAGCGTTTTTGAGAGGAAGAAAAGGGAGCGGTCAACCGCCCCTTGCTGACACAAGGCCCCGATTATACCGGGACCGCTTTGCCATCCCCAAGACCGGATTGATGGCGAATCGGAAGGAGTACCCGCTGTCAGCGGGGGCTATGGGCGGAGAGAGGCATGATCGTCCTTTGCCGAGAGGCTGCCACTTCCCGGTCTGGCCGAGAGCGCCAAGGTAAGTGAGATTCGCCAAATTGCCAAGCAACCCTCGATGTCGCGCCGGACAGCCGAGGGATCGCTTGGGATGGGGCGGCTGCTGGGGGGAGGATCTGCCTACCTTTCGTGACGGGGACGCACGATGGTGAGAGGCGTTTTCGTCAACAAATCGGTGGTTTCGTTGGGCCAAATTTCCTGCAAGGGGGGGCGAGGAGAGGACTGGGGGCAGCTCGGCGCGGTTCGAGTGAATCGAGAATCGTCGCGGTGGTTTTGGGATGGGGATGTTGGAGTGCATTGTGCGAGTCCTCTCTGGTGGAAAGGTGGTTCACCATCACTGAGCATAGCGGCATGGGGAGCGAATTGCGAGGTACGTTTTTGGCCATGTCAAGGACGGGGGAAGGAACCACAAAACGGGGGAGAAGGGCGTGAAAGGCAGCCACGCGGCGAGTTGCGTGGGGCCTGACAAAAGTGTCGCGCAGCGGAGGCCGTTCGACATTCTCTGTCAGTACCTGTGGGGGGCATTGCGTTGGCAAGGGGCTTCGCGCGATCTTGGCCCCTCATGGATTTTGACAAACAGAACCGGGAAGGGTTTCTGAAACGCCAGGGGAGGCGGTTCCTACAAGTTTTGTTGGTTAAACCCCTCAAGGTCTCGCCGTTTGCGGGGTAATCACGGGGACATGGAACAGCGTTTGCATTAGCCGTGCGTCGCAAGTTGGCACAGTCGCCTTTGGTAGGCCGTTTTTTGGGGGAAGTGGAGCTGATGGTACAAAAGGCTATGGGATTGACGATATTGGTTTGTCTCCTGTTGGAGCCGGGAATGCGGGGGATGTCCTTAGCCCAAGCCTCTCGCCAGCCCCCGGTGCTTGTCTTGGCGGCCGCCAGTACCGCCAACGCTATGGAGGAAATCCGTCGGCAGTTCACCAAGGAAGTCGGGCTTGAGGTGCGGACAAGCTATGCGGCCACCTGCGCGCTTGCTCTGCAAGTCACCCATGGAGTGGAGGCGGACGTGTTCCTTTCGGCGGACCAAAAATGGACCGACTTCCTTCGTGACAAGGGTTTGATTGCCGCACAGCAGAACTTGCTGGGCAATCGCCTGGTGATCATCGTACCCAAGGAGTCATCGATGCGAGTGACGAAGTTGGAGGACTTGACCGCCGCTGCCGTGAAACATCTCGCATTGGGTAGCCCCGAATCGGTTCCAGTTGGACGGTATGCCCAGCAGGCGCTCGCCAAGCTGGGCCTCTGGGAACAACTCAAAAGCAAGGTGGTCGCGGCGGAAGACGTTCAGCGTGCGTTGAGCTTTGTGGAGACCGGGAATGCCGAGGCAGGGATCGTGTATTCGACCGATGCGGCGATCAGTAAGAACATCCAAGTGGCGGCGGAAGTGTCGCCGGAACTGACCGAACCGATCCGTTACCCGGTTGCTTTGTTGACGCACGGGAAAGGCCGTGCCGGGGCCGAATCGTTCTATCGTTACCTGATGTCCCCTGCGGCGGCGAAGGTGTTTCAGCAATATGGTTTTTCGATCGTTGAGCAGGCCGAGGCCGAACGGCCCAAAGGGGCCCCGGCGGCAGGCCCGGGGGGCTGACATTTTCCAAGGACTCGATCTCTGCGAGAACTGTCTGGTGCGTCATGATGCTGTTGTCGCCTGAAGAGTGGAATGCCCTGCGGCTGAGTTTCCAGGTGGCGGTCTGCGCGGCACTGGTAGGCCTGCCGTTGGCCGTCGCCCTCGGCTATCCTTTGACCCGGCACTGCTTCCGGGGCAAGTGGCTGGTCGAGATGCTGGTTGATTTGCCGCTCGTGCTTCCCCCCGTGGTGACCGGTTACCTGCTGCTTGTCGTTTTGGGATCACGAGGCTTTGTGGGGGAGATGCTTGGGCGGTGGTTTGGCTTGAAGATCGTGTTCACCTGGTATGCAGCGGTCGTGGCTTCCACGGTGGTGACGCTTCCGCTGATGGTCCGCGCCGTCCGTCTGGCGTTTCAATCGGTTGATCCCCGGTTGGAGATGGTAGCGCGGGGGTTGGGCGCGAGCCGCTTTCAGGCGTTTTTGAGTGTATCACTTCCACTGGCCTGCCGAGGGCTGATGATGGCTTGGCTGTTGGGATTTGCGCGTAGCCTAGGGGAATTCGGCGCGACAATCATGGTTGCGGGGAACATTGAGGGACAAACGCGTACGATCCCTTTGGCGATCTACTCGTTGGCAAACCAACCAGGCGGAGCAGAAGCCTCGTGGCGTCTGGTGGGACTATCGATCCTGTTGGCCAGCGGCGCCTTGGCCGTGAGTGGGTATTTTGAAAGGAGACAACCTCGCGATGGGTCTGCTTAGCTTTGCATGCCAGCATCGGTTTTCGGGTGGTTTTTCCTGCGACCTTGCATTCGAGGTGGACGGTCGTTTCACGTCGCTGTTTGGCCCTTCAGGGAGTGGGAAGACGACGGTGCTGGCGATGATTGCCGGTTGTATGCGGCCGCACGCGGGACGCATCGTGCTGGGTGACCGCGTGCTTTTCGACAAGGCCCGAGGGGTGTGCCTGCCGCCGGAACGTCGCGGTGTGGGAATCGTGTATCAGGACGCCCTCCTTTTTCCTCACCTGACCGTGGAAGGAAACCTCCGTTACGGACTGCGTCATCGAAGCCGTTCGACCCGCCGCATCGACTTCTCTCGCCTAATCGAGGTGTTGGAAATTGGTTCGTTGTTGGCTCGCTATCCCCGCCATCTGTCGGGCGGCGAACGCCAACGAGTGGCGATTGGGCGTACGATCCTGAGTGGCCCGGAGATCCTTCTGATGGACGAACCGCTTGCCTCGTTGGACACCGCCTTGAAACGGAAGGTGCTGACCTACTTGGAACGGATCGTCACGGAATGGGATCTTCCGACCGTGTTCGTGACTCACGCCCTGGCGGAAGTGCGTCGAGCAGCTCAAAGGGTGATTGTCATCCACCAAGGCCGGCTGGTCGCAACAGGGACTCCGGAGGAAATACTTGAGAGGAGTCCACTGGCCGCGTTTTGCGAAAACGGGAGACTCTTGAACCGAAAACGGCACGAGAAATTGGGGCAGCCGATCGGCTAGACTCGGACACGGTGAAGCAAGGTGTTCGCTGACTTGTTCTGGGCAAGTTGGCAGATTTGCATCTCTTTAGCGAAATGGAGGAGGTGTAAGCGGGGGAAAGTGGGAAAGACAAGTATTGGAATTCACGGTCAACTGCGAATATCGACAGACAGCGGATTTCTTCCTTTCCTATTTGCTCCGTTTTCCCTTTTCCCTTCCTTACACCTTCGACAATTTCCGATGGCTAGACGCTTACGCCGATTTCAGACGGACCAACGTCCCGGGGCGCGTGGTGCACAAGCCGCATCCGCAAAACTCTCGGCAGCAATTTTCCTTGGAAGGATTTCCCGAAGCGTCGACGACATCCTCACGCGGACTTGCCCAGGGTGTTTTCCTGGTTGATCTTGTTGTAGAGCGTTTTGAGGCTGATCCCGAGTTCTTCGGCCGCCTTGGGCTTATTGCCCTGGTGACGTTCCAACGCGTCGTGGATCGCCTGCATCTCCACTTCACGCAGGGTGCGGCCAGAGGTCGTCGGCATGACGTGCGGTGCATCGGTGCGTCGCAGCCGGCGTGAGGCGAAGCGCGTGGGCAGGTGCTCCGTCGAGATGGGCAGTTCCTCGCAAAGGATCAACGCATGCTCGATCACGTTGGCCAGTTCGCGCACGTTCCCCGGCCAGCAATGTTCGGCCAGTTCGGCCAATGCTTCGGGCGTAAATAGCGTGCTGTCCGGCGGAAGGTGGGGGCGGTGGCGGCTCGCCAAGCGATGGGCCAAGAGCGGGATATCTTCCAGCCGCTCGCGCAGCGGCGGTAGATGGAGTTCGAACGTGTTGATGCGGAACCAGAGGTCTTCTCGAAAATCTTCGGCCCGGACCATCTCTTCCAGGTTCCGGTGCGTGGCGCAGACGACGCGCACGTCGCAGGTGAACGCCTCGTTCTCGCCCACGCGGCGGATCTCTCCGCTTTCCAGGAACCGCAGCAGCTTGGCCTGCATGGCCTTGGGCAACTCGCCGATCTCGTCCAAGAACAGCGTCCCGCCGTTGGCCACCTCGAACAGGCCCATCCGGTGCTCGTCGGCGCCGGTGAACGCCCCTTTGCGGTGTCCGAACAGCTCGCTTTCGATCAGATGTTCCGGCAGCGCGCCGCAGTTGATCGCCACAAACGGCATCGCCGCACGCAGGCTCTGATCGTGAATCGCCCGGGCAACCAGTTCCTTTCCTGTGCCGGTCTCGCCGAGGATCAGGACGGTCGATTCGGTGGGGGCCACCTTGGCGATCAGGGCGCGGAGGGCCTGCATTGCCGGCGACTGGCCGACCAGTTCCGATTTTCCTTCGATCCGTTCGAGCCGCTGCTTGAGGGCCCGGTACTTGTTGGTCAGCTCGCGTTTCTCGGCCACACGGTTCAGCAATCGTTCCAGCTCGACCAGCTTGCAGGGCTTGGTCAGGTAGTCGAATGCCCCGAAGCGTAAGGCGGCAATCGCCGATTCTGTCGACGACTTGCCGGTCAGCACGATGGCTTCCGTGTCAGGCGAGAGTTCCTTGGCCTTGGCAATCACCTGAATCCCGTTGAGCCCCGGCATATCGAGGTCCACCAGGATGCAGTCGTAGGTGTTGCGTTCCAGGGCGGCCACGGCGGTCAAGCCGTCAGGACAGATGGTCACCTCGTGTCCCATCCGGGGCAGTTCGAGACGCATCAATTCCTGCAGCGATTTTTCGTCGTCGGCAAAGAGTAGTTTCAACCGGTTACGCGGCATGGCACTTACGTTCCCAATCCTTCTGAGTTTGAGCCAACGGAATCCGCACGCGGAAGGTGGAACCGCGTCCGGGACCGGGGCTTTCCGCTTCGAGTTCGCCGCCATGATCGGCTACAATCCGATAGGTGATCGACAACCCGAGCCCTGTTCCCTGGCCTCCGCGACGCCGGGTGAAGAACGGTTCAAAGATGTGCTTTAGCACATCCGGTTCCATGCCGCAGCCGTTGTCCGTAACGACCAACTCGGCAAACCCGTCCCGGCAGCCCAGTTCAATCCACACGGTTCCGCCATCGTCGAGGCTGTCCAGCGCATTGGTCAAGAGGTTCAGTACGACTTGTTTGATCTCTTGGGAATTGACGGAGGCCAAGACCGCCTCGGTCGGCTGGAACTGGACGTTCATCCGCTGATACTTCCCCAGATGGCCAACCATCTCGACCACATCGCCGATCAACTCGGCCAAGTCGACGGTCTGCCGCTGGACCGGCCCCATGCGTGAAAAATCCAACAGCTTCTCGGTAATCCCTTTGCAGCGGAAAGCCTCGCTTTGGATCATCTGCAAGTAGTGCATTATCACCGCATGATCGGCGTTGGCCGGATCGAGCAAGCCGGCCATCCGCCCTTCCAGCGATTCGGCACAAAGGGCAATCGAGGCCAGCGGGTTGTTGATCTCATGGGCCACGCCGGCTGCCAAGAAGCCGACGCTGGCCAACTGCTCGCTTCGCACCACCTGTTTGGTCCGCTCCTGCACCTGGCGGTCGAGGTCGTCGCGGATGGCCTGGAATCGGGCGGTCATGTCGTTCATCGCGTCAGCCAGCTCGGCCATTTCGTCGTTGGTCTCCAGGCGTATGCGATAGCCGAATTGTCCAGCCGCGACCACACGCGATCCGTTGATCAACACTTCCAGCGGACAGAAAACCCACTTGTAAAACAGTTGCAACCCCAGGCCAAAGAGCAACAGCCCCGAGATGCTCACCACCCAGGTGCCCACGATCAACGTGCGATACTGGTTGCGCACCTCGATCGCCGAGCCCTCCAGCTTCCGGTGGAGCGAACTGGGTAGATCGGCCGCCAGCCGTTGAAGATGTTCGAGTTCGCCGTCCAACAGATCGACTTTAACGTCGTTGAGAATCCAGTCCTGGTCGTGATTCGCCTCGTGAACCCGGGCAAGGGCCGCCTCGATCTTGTGGACAGTCTCCCACTCCTGCTCGGTGTCGGCGATCGGGGAGCCATCGCGAATCCGGCAGTCGAGTTGCCTGCAATACTCCTTCAGCGTGCTTTCGACGTCGGCTAGCTCCGCGGCAAACTCGTCCCGCACCATCCACGCACGCAGTGACATACCGTCGGGATCGGCATGCGGAAACCGCCGCCCCCGCAGACCACGCAGTTCGCCAAGCATGATCCGCAAGTCGCCGACCTGCTGACTGAGCTCCGCCGCCAACGGCAATTCGACCGCACGCCAACTCAGATTCTTCACCAGGCTGCGATAGGTGTACGTCGCGTACAGCCCGCTGCCCGCCAGAATGCCCAAGAGCAAAAGCAGCAGTCCAAGCACGACAGAGAGTTTTACGCGAAGCGGCCACTTCTGAAGCAATGGCGACCTCCTTGTCGCTCTTCGGCCAATCAAAGGGATCGCTTTGATGGAAACCGGACCCTGACTAAGCCGGTAGAGTGTAACATGCTAGCCCGGGTTGAGACAATGGAAGTCGACCGCCATGAGCCAGGCGATGGAAAGCTACGAAAAACTCCATCTTCCAGGAAGACTAGTCAGTTTAGAGAAGACGCCTCCATGGGGGTCGCCAACAGAGTCACGGGGGGGCGTCCACACTACTGGGGGGCAACCGAACTCTTGCTCCCAACTCCCAACTCCCAGTGTCTTTCCCTCCCAGCCTCCATGGACAAGAGACTTCACCTCTCCTAACCTCTTTTGGGCTGACCATCTTTCCTGTTCCCGACAAAATCGGCAAATAATCTAGTTCTTCTCGGGTATTCCCCTTCCAACGTGGGTTGCAAGTTTTGGGGGTTCATCTACATTTTCAGTGTTTCGCCTTTCACGGCCTTCGCGCATCCCCCCTGTCGGTAGATCTCCATGCGTTTAGTGATGATGGGTACGGGCCCGTTTGCCGTGCCGACTTTTCGCGGACTATATGAGACCCACCATGTGGTCGTTGCCTTGGTAACAGGCCCTTTGCGGGGGCGTGGTCACCATCCGGTGGCGGTTAGTGCGATGCGTGAGGTCGCGTTGGAGCATGGGACCCCCATCTTCGACCCCGAGGATATCAATACGCCGCAGTCGCAGGCCCAATTGGCCAGCTATGAGGCGGATCTCTTGGTGGTCTGCGACTATGGGCAAATTCTTTCCGTTGGGTCCTTGGCTACCGCGCGTCTGGGGGGGATTAATCTCCACGCCTCGCTATTGCCCCGGTACCGCGGTGCCGCCCCGATCAATTGGGCACTCTACTATGGCGAGAAAGACACCGGGGTGAGTGTGATCCACATGACGCCCCAGATCGATGCCGGCCCGGTGATCGCCCAAGGTTCCACGCTCATCAACCCGGAAGAGACGGCCGTGGAACTGGAAGCCCGGCTGGCCGAAATCGGGGCCTGGCTTATTCGTCGCGCGATCGATTCGTTGGAGGCGGGGATTCTTGAGGCCTTGCCGCAGGACCCCGCCTTGGCCTCCCGGGCCCCTCGGTTGAAGAAGACCGACGGACAGATCGACTGGAGCCGTTCGGCGGTAGCGATCAAGAATCAGGTCCGCGCGATGGAGCCCTGGCCGAAGACCTATACGTTCTGGCATCGTTCGCAGGGGGCTCCCCTTCGACTCATTTTGGGGCCTGTGAAAGTGGAGAATGAGGGGAGTCTGGCCCCTCCGGGAACGATCCTCGAAGCATCGGGCAACCGCCTGACGGTCTCTACTGGAGAGGGGGTTGTCCGCCTGGAAAGTCTCCAGCCGGCCGGCAAGCGATTGATGCCTATCGCGGAATTCCTTCGCGGCTATCATCTCCAGCCTGGGGACCGATTGGGCCCTGAGGTGGGCGTGGGAATGTAGTGCGGTGCAGGGTAGAGGCTGGCCCAGGGCGTCTTCCTGCCCCAGCGCCAATTGCCCTCGCAGCAGCCATGTTGCGCATAGTAAAATGGGTAGATTACCGCCCTTCGTGCCTCGTCTGAATGGAGCCAACGGCAACGGCAAACATGGATAGTTGGACGATCGTACTCTTGGTTGTCGCCTGTTATGTGTCCGTCATGGCGCTGGTACGGCTGATGATTCGGCGACGAAACCAGCTCTTCGATCGGTTCCACGAGGAAGTGGAAGCCGAGAAGGAACGTAAAGCACAAGCCAAGAAGCGCAAAGAGAAAGAGGAAAAGCAAGCCTTGGGACGTCGCCGGAAAACGGCCTAAGACGGCCCCCTGAGGTTTGGCAAGTGGAGCTATGCCCAAATCGCCCAAGCGTCTGTACATTGAGACCCTCGGCTGCCAAATGAACGTGCTGGATAGTGAGTTGGTAACCGCCGACTTGCTCCAACAGGGTTATGAACTGACGGACAACGCCCACGGGGCTGATCTGATCCTGTTCAACACCTGCAGCGTGCGTCAACATGCGGAAGACAAAGTCTACAGTGCGTTGGGACGCTTGAAGGATCTGAAGGATCGGCGTCCGGCGACGATCATCGGAGTGATTGGCTGCATGGCCCAAAAGGATCAGGCGGTGATCTTCAAGCGGGCGCCGCATGTGGATCTGGTCCTCGGCCCTGGGCAACTGGCCCAACTGTCCAACGTGCTCCAACGGGTTGCCGGCGGCGCTGGCCCACAGATTGAAGTCAGTATGGATCGCAAAGGGAGCAAACGGGCGGAAGTGGAGCAGAGCTTTGCGCGGTTCGACCCGACGCGCAGTACCCGCGGCCGGCCGCAACGTCACCAGGCGTTCGTGCGAATCATGTTCGGCTGCGACAAGTTCTGCACCTATTGCATCGTCCCCTTGGTACGTGGACCGGAACAGTGCCGGCCGGTAGCCGAGATTGAAGCCGAGACCCGCGCGCTGGTCGATCAGGGTTGCCTGGAGATCACCTTGATCGGACAGACGGTCAACAGTTACAAGAGCGTCGAGGGGGAACGGACGTATCGCCTGGCTGACCTCCTCTACCGGCTCCACGAGATTGAAGGGCTGCGGCGACTGAAATTCGTGACCAACTATCCGCGGCACATGACGCGGGAGTTGCTCGAAGCGGTCCGCGACCTGCCCAAGGTCTCGCCTTTCTTGCATGTGCCGGCCCAGAGCGGATCGAACGCCGTGCTGCAACGGATGAAGCGGGGCTATACGGTCGAAGAGTACCGCGAGATGCACGCCATGATCCGCGAGCTTCTCCCGGAGGCGGCCGTCACCAGCGACTTCATCGTCGGCTTTTGTGGGGAGACCGAAGAAGACTTTCAGCAGACCGTCGCCCTCGTGCGGGATCTGCGTTTTAAGAACAGCTTCATCTTTAAGTACAGTCCGCGGCCGGGAACCAAAAGCTTCGAGTTGTATGCCGACGATGTGCCGGAAGACGTCAAGCGGCGTCGCAACAACGAGCTGTTGATGGTCCAAAACGTAATCAGCTATGAGGACAACCTGCCAATGGTGGGCCGGACGGTGGAAATTCTCGTCGAAGGCCCGAGCAAGGCGAGCCAGAAGCAGGAAACCGAGTCCGATCGGCTCCAGTTGACCGGCCGCTCCCCCTATGATCATATTGTCGTCTTTGACGGCCCCCGCAGCCTGATTGGCCAGATCGTCCCCGTCGAGATTTGTGAGGTGAGTGCCTTCACGTTATTCGGCCGGCTGCGGGACCCAGTCAGGAGGGAGTCGTGAGCAGTACGCGGTACATAGTCCGCACGAGGCGGTACGCAGTACGTGGTACGCGGTACGCCGTACGCGGGACACAGTGCGCAGTGAGCAGTCGGCCGTGCGTGGCAAATCGCGTCACCTACGACGCTTACGCGGCGTTGACTCTGGACGCCCCTCCTCGGCCCGTCCCCTACGGCCCATTGCTTGCCGTGTACCGCGTACCACGTGCTCTCTCTTCTCCCCTCTCCCCTCTCCCCTGATCCCGCCATGGACCTTGCCGTTCTCCGCCGCTATCTCGACGATTCGACCGCTGCTACAGGCTGGCTGCGTTTGCTCGGGCTGGTCGAGCTCCGGAGGGCGCACGCCAACCTGGTGCACATGGCCACCGTCGGGATGCCGCTGGATCTGTTGGCTGTGATGTGCGACCAGTTCGACGGGGCGCTTGATACCTGCGCCGATCCGGACATGGCCCTGAACAACCTGGATCGCTTTGTGACCGCGTCGCGCAGTCCGGTGGCCTTGGGGGCGTTCTTTGAGCGGGATCCAGAAGCCCTTCCCACGCTGCTCCAGATTTTCTCGACCAGTCAGCACCTGAGCGACCTGTTGGTGGCCGACCCGGAGAGCTTCGACCTCTTGCGACTCAGCGGCGGCCAGCCTTATGCCCGACAAGCCCTGGTCGAGGAGCTGGTCAGCGAAGTGATGGCCCTGGAACAGGAGGAGGCGGTGATGCGCGCTCTCCGGCGATTCAAGCGTCGAGAGACGTTGCGCATCGCCTATGGCGATATCGTGCGTGAGCAGAGCCTTCATACGGTTACGTCGCAGATATCCTACCTGGCCGACGCGATTCTTGAAGCGGCGCTGCAAGCGGCCTGGAAAAAGTTGACCGGCCAGCGGGGCACGCCCCGTGGCCCCGACGGGCGGCCGGCGCGTTTCGTCGTGCTCGCCCTCGGCAAGCTCGGCGGCGTGGAGCTGAACTACTCCAGCGACATCGACCTGATCTTCCTTTACGACGTCGACGGCATGACCGACTCCAAGCGGTCGACGAGCAACGCCGAGTTTTTCGAACGCCTCGGCCGCGAACTGGTCCGGCTACTGACGGAGGGGACGGAGTTGGGAATCGCCTACCGCGTTGATCTCCGTTTGCGGCCGGAAGGAGAGCGTGGGCCGATGGTCATGAGCTTGCCGGCCACGTTACAGTACTACGATCTCCGTGGCCGGACCTGGGAGCGTCAGGCCTACATCAAGGCCCGCGCCGTGGCCGGTGACCTCGACCTGGGCCGCGAGTTCCTTGAAGCAATGCGTCCCTGGATTTACCGTCGCTACCTGAGCCGGGCTGACATCAGCGGCATCAAGGCCCTCAAACGCCGTATTGAACAGCGGACCAGCGACGCAGGGGCCGATTCTCGTGAGGTGAAGACCGGCCACGGCGGGATTCGCGACATCGAGTTCGTGATCCAGTTCCTCCAACTGCTCAATGGCACTGATGTTCCCCAAGTTCAAACCGGCAATACCCTGGAAGCAATCACGCAACTCGAACACATTGGTTGTCTGAGCAACCAGGAACGGTCGATCTTGATCGACAACTACAGTTTCCTGCGCAAGATCGAGCACCGGCTGCAGATCATGTTCGACCTGCAAACCCACCTGCTTCCCGCCGAACCCGAGGAATTGCGCAAGCTGGCGTTGCGCATGGGCTATACGGACACGCCGGAGCAGTCGGCATTGGCCGCCTTTACGGAAGACTATCGGGAGAAGACCGCGCTGAACCGGCGGATCCTCGACCACCTGTTGCACGACGCCTTCAGCGACGATGCCGACACGGAGGCCGAGGCCGACCTGGTGCTCGACCCGGCGCCGCCGGAGCAGCGGATCGTCGAGGTGCTTGGCAAGTACCGCTTCCGCGACGTAAAGCAGGCCTATCGGAACCTGATGGCCTTGGGCGAAGAGAAGATCCGCTTTCTCTCTACCCGTCGTTGCCGGCACTTCCTGGCCTCGATTGCTCCGGAACTGTTGCGGGCCATCTCGGCCACCCCGGACCCCGACTCAACGTTGGTCAACCTCAGCCAAGTGAGCGATTCGCTGGGCGGCAAGGGGGTCCTTTGGGAGCTGTTCAGCTTCAACCCGCCGACCTTGCATCTCTACGTGCAGTTGTGCGCGTTCAGTCCCTATCTCTGCGGCATCCTGAAGACCAGCCCTGGGATGCTCGACGGACTGATGGATAGCCTGGTACTCGACAAGCTGCCGTCGCGGGAATCGTTGCAAGAGACGTTGGCCGACTTGTGCTTCGCGGCGGAAGACATCGAGCCGATCCTGCACAGCTTCAAGAATGACCAGCAACTCCGCGTCGGCGTGCGCGATCTGCTGGGCAAGGAAGACGTCCTGGCCACGACTGCCGCGTTGTCGAACATTGCCGACGCTTGCCTCGAGCAAATCGCTGCTCGAGAGTATGTCAAGCTGGTCACGAAGTTCGGTGAGCCGCGGATCGGCGACGGGCCCCGGGCGGGGGAACCGTGCGAAATGGTCATCCTCGGCATGGGCAAGTTCGGCGGCCAGGAGATGAACTATCACAGCGACCTGGACATCATCTTCCTCTACGAGGCCGACGGGCACACGGTGCCGAGCCGCTACGCGGTGCGCACGGAAACCACGACCAATCAGCACTTCTTCAGCGAACTGGGCCAGCGGATCATCCGCACTGCCAGCCGCCTGGGCCCCTTGGGGCGGCTCTACGAGGTCGATGCCCGCCTGCGTCCGACGGGCAAGAGTGGGTCGCTGGCCACCTCGTTGGATGAATTTGTTCGCTATTTCGCCGAAGGGGCAGGCCAACTCTGGGAGCGTCAGGCCTTGTGCAAAGCTCGCGTGGTGGTCGGTCCGCGCCGGGTGGCCAAAGCGGCGATGACGGCCGTGAACCGCGCCGCCTTCGAACATCGCTGGCATGCCCGCGACGCCGAAGAGGTCCGCCGTATGCGACATCGGATGGAAGACACCGCCGGTGGGGCCAACTTGAAGCGTGGTCCGGGCGGACTCGTCGACATCGAATTCCTCGTGCAGATGCTCCAACTGAAACATGGCTGGCGCGCGCCCAACATCCGCGTCCCCAATACGCTTTTGGCCTTAGTCGCGCTGGCCGAGGCCGGTTTCTTGGCTGCCGAAGACGCTGCCTTCTTCAACGAAAGCTATCGTTTTCTGCGGACGCTGGAAGGCCGCTTGCGTCTGTTGAACTCCACCTCGCGCAGCCATCTGCCTGAAGAGCCCACCGAGTTGGCCAAACTGGCCCAACTCCTCCGCTGCCCAAGCACGAACGCGTTGCTGGCCGATTTTGACCGCTACCTCCGCGAAACCCGCCAGCGGTTCGACCGCATCTTTGACGGCGAGGCGCGGTAAGCCCCACCGTAGCCCGTGACTTCAGAAGCTGTTGTATTTTGCCAAGTTGCGTGCAGAATACCAAACGTCGAATCAGCGATCAAGGAATTGTTGCGTGAGGCAGTGGTGACAGTCGTGAGGGACTTCGGCCGTGTGGATGAGGGACTGTGGAGGTGAACTCCATCCTGCTCGGCAGGAACGCTTGCGCCAAGATCTATGCCCCGGATTGAGAAGGGCCGGAAGGCCCATTCCCACAAACAACATGTGGATTGCGGCCAAGTGCCATGCAACTCGGGTTCGATCGCTTCTTTTTGCGATGAGCATTTCCGGCTGATAGCCGGGAGTTCGCGTTGGCCGGACCCGTGCAAGAATTGGCGACCGGCTTCTGAGCGTTCCGCACGGTTATGGCGTCTTGGCGGTCGTCGAGGGGGACCAGGAACGTAGCGCAGCGTTGGAGTCGGCCCCGTGTTGAAATCTGCAACGTGCCGTTCCGACTTTAGCGGTTAGGTAAATTTATCTCGCAAGTGCCTGTTGCGTTCTACCTTACCGCCATCGCCGCCGCGAGGTGGTCGGTGTAACCGAACGGAAACTTCAGAGAATTCTTGAAGTTCTAATCCCTTGCAGCACTTCAAGTAACGACATGGGCCGCAAGAATGTTAAACTTTTCTGTTTGCCGAAACGGCTTTTTTCCGCCAAATTCATGTGGAGAGTCGTAAGACGACTCTTTCCCTGATCTAAGATTGCGAGGGCCCACGGGGTGTCGGCCCTAGCCCGATTGGAGCATTGCATGCCGGTTGATGGCAGCCAGGTAGATTCACGATGAAACGACAAATCATGCTTCTGTTGTCGATGCTGTTGAGTGTGATTGCGACGACAACGGCCACGGCGGCGATCTACGCCCCGGCCGGCGCCTGCCTGTCGTGCGATACAGGTCAAGCCTATCGGATTGTCTATCAAACGGTCTACGATCAGGAACAGGTTACCGCGTATCGCCTGGAAACCGAAACGGTCTACGAAGACCGCCAAGTGACCTCCTATCGGCCGGTCTACGAGACCCGCATGCGGGAAAACCGCTATCGGGTGGCGCGGCCTGTCTGGGAGACCAGTTCCCGGGAAGAACGCTACACCGTCCAGCGGCCGGTCTACGAGACCCAGATGCGCGATTGCAGCTA
>CAZLDQ010000015.1:43479-45486 GCA_964558295.1 uncultured Planctomycetaceae bacterium
GAGCACCGCGTGCCGGTCCAGGTCTGCCGGATGGTGCAGCAAGAAGTCGTCCGCCGGATTCCCGTGCAGACCTGCCGGATGGTCTATGAAGACCGTGTCGAGCAGATTCCCGAACGCGTTTGCCGAATGGTCGCCGTCCAAGAGACAGTCCGCGTGCCGCGGTGTGTGCAGCGGTGTGTGCCGGTGACCTACACCCGATGCACGCCGCGCGTGGTTTGCTGTCGCGTACCGCTGGATCCGTGCCTTGTCCCCGTGACTTGCCCAACCGCCGATTGTCCTAGCGGGTCATGTGGGGCGGGAGTGACGGCGCCGGCACCAGTCGCAGCGCCGATGACGTCTCAGGAACCGGAGGCCGCACCGCGAACCTATCAGGACGCGCCGACTCCTGCCGCCAAACCCTCGACCAGTCCGGCCGACGAGCGGCCCTCGCTGCCGCCGGCCAGCGCCATGCCTCGCCCGGTCGAAACCGAGCAGCCCAGCGCCAAGCCCGCCGCGCCGCAGCCCGAGGGACGTCAACCGGCGCCGCGTTCCGAGGTCTATCCCAAACCGGACAAGAATACCTGATGACCTCGACGGCACACCCAGCCCCGGCCGATGACCCCGGGCACTCGGAACAGCTCAAGGGAACTCGCATCGCGTTGGTTGGCCGCTTGGCCAGCATGGGCCGGCGCGAGGCGGCGCAGTTGCTTCGTTCCCGGGGTGCGACGGTCGTTGAACGGCCTGATCCGTCGGTTCATCTGATCGTCGTCGGCGAACAGGAATTGCCGTTGCCCGACAACGACGACCTGGAGAAACTCGCCGATGAACCGATTCGCCAGGCGATCGAACAAGGCAGCCTGGAGATTCTCACGGAGACGCAACTCTGGCAGCGGCTCGGCTTGGTTGACGCGGGACAAGACATCCATCGGCTCTATACTTCGGCCATGCTGGCTGAGTTGTTGGGCGTGCCCGTGGCCGTGATTCGCCGTTGGCAGCGCCGTGGCCTGATTGTGCCGGTTCGCGAAGTGCGCCGGCTGGCGTACTTTGACTTCCAGGAAGTGGCCACGGCCCGGCGCCTGGCCGAATTGCTGGCAGCCGGAATCTCGCCGGCAGCCATCGAAAAGAAGCTAGAAAAGCTGGTCCGCTATCTCCCCGGCGTCCAGCGGCCACTCACCCAACTTTCCGTGATCGTCGAGGGGAAGGAAATCTTGCTTCGCCAGGGGGACGGGCTGATTGAGCCGGGTGGCCAGTTGCGGTTTGATTTTGAAGCCGCCGAGCACCCGACCTCCGAACCGGCGACATTCAACACGGAGCCGGTCTTCTCCACCCTAGGACGCCCTGCGGCGGACGAAAACGTACAAACGCCCGCCGAGATGTGTCAGATGGCCGCCGAATTGGAGGAGGCGGGCCTCCTCGAACCGGCCGCCGAGATGTACCGCGCGGCGATGGCCGCCGGTGGTCCCACCCCGGAACTCTGCTTCCAAGTGGCCGAACTCCTCTATCGCATCGGTGACCTGAACGGAGCCCGAGAACGCTATTACATGGCCATCGAACTGGACGAGGACTACGTCGAGGCTCGCGCCAATCTCGGCTGTGTGTTGGCTGAGGCAGGCCAACTGGAGCTGGCGGTCGCGGCCTTCCAAGGCGCGCTGACTTACCATCCCGATTATGCCGATGCGCATTATCACCTCGCCCGGATTCTCGACGACCTGGGCCGGACCAGCGACGCCACCCCCCATTGGCAGACCTTTCTCCAGTTGGCCCCCGATAATCCCTGGGCTGACCAAGCCCGCTGCCGTCTGGAAGGGTCGGGATGGTGATTTGGGATTTGACGCCCGGATCTCGGCTTCGGCTCTCAGCCCCTAATCCCAATCTCCAATCATCAGTCACAAAGGCCTGAATTCCTCTTCCTCCCCCGATGGCCTGAGTGGGGTGGTGCCCCGGGGGACTTGCAATTCGGGGGCGACCGTGTATCTTTGGGGGGTGAGGGGGTCTGCGGAAGCCGATGCGCGAATTCCTTTTCGAATA
>CAZLDQ010000016.1:0-45181 GCA_964558295.1 uncultured Planctomycetaceae bacterium
CCCATTGTCGGTCCGTCAAATCGCTGGCATAATGCTTCGTGCGTTTCATGCTACGGCTCCTTCCTTCGGTTGGTCCCAAAGGCAGCGAGCCGTAGCAGCTTTTCGCTACTCAGGCAATTTCAAAACACGTTCTAAGATGGGCGTCCGGTTCAAGGCGGTGCGTATCATGGAGTGGAAGTATCGCTTATTGGATGAGATTTGAATTCCGCCCCTGGGGAGATCTCGATACAGACGCCACAGATTTTGCAAATGAGCTGGTGGATGTGGCAGGTCTTGGCAATGACCTCGTTCGGCGGACCTTCCAGGGAAATCGCATCGAAGAGGCAGGTTTCGGCACACTGTCCACAGCCAACACAGGTCTGGGAATCGATCTGGATGATGTGGCCCGGACAGCGGAACGGTGCGGGAAGATCATAGGAAGCGTGAGCCGTGACGATCGGTTTGGCGTCGGGACGTGGAGGGGTGGGTTGCTCAGCCATGTACGTTCTGGCGAAGAGACTCGGAAAAATAGGCCACCCGTTGGAACTGGGGGCGCAAACGACATGTCCTTTTGGGAATTTTATGCGGACGCTGCGAATAGGAAAAGCAACTGCTAGCCTTCGCCGCCGGCGATGGTGCGGCCGCCATCGACGGGAAGGCAGACGCCGGTGACGAAGTCGTTTTCCACGAGGAAAAGGACAGCGTGGCCGATGTGCTCCGGGCGGCCGACGCGGTGGACAAGGGTAGCGGCGACCGACGCTTGTTGTTCGGCTTCCGGTAAATCGGGCGGGAAAAGGACAGGGCCGGGGAGAATGCAGTTGACCCGAATCGCCCGATTACGCCGCGACAGTTCGACCGCCAGCATCCGCGTCATAGCCGGAATTGCTCCCTTGGAAGGAAAATAGGCCGCGTAATCGGGATACGGCCGGGCGGTGGCCCAATCGCCAATCGTGACGATCGAGCCCCCCTCGGGTTGCGCAGCCATGATCAGTCCAGCTTTCTGGCAGCAAAGGAATGTCCCCAAGGTGTTGATCTCGAACTGCCGGCGCACGTCGTCGGCGGTCGTCGCTTCCAACGGCTTGGAGTCCCAAACGGCCGCAGCAGTGACCAAGACATCCAGGCGGCCGAAATGGCCCAGAACCTCAGCAAACATTCGCTCCACGTCGGCCGGTTGGGTGACGTCGGCTTGGACCATGAGAGCATCGACGCCTTGCTCTTTGAGGGCGACGACCGTCTGCTCGGCGTCCAGGGCCGACCGGTTGTAGTGCAAGGCGATTGCATAGCCCTTGGCAGCCAACATCCGGGCGATCGTGTTGCCCACGCGACGGGCGCCCGCGCCGGTAACGAGAGCCACTTTACCGTTAGACGAATGCATTGAGTTCTCCTCGTACACTTTCTCTTGATTTTCAGTGACCTACAGGTGCCCCGTTTCATTCGGGCCGAACACTTGGTGGGCCTGTAAGCATTATAGGGAAGTAACCGGTTGTGCAGGGGGCTGCCAGACCGGCATCGGGGACGTGACCTATGCTTGGGTAGCAATCCCGTTTCCGAAGAAAGTTCCGACGGATGACGATCCTGTCTGCGATAATCGGTGCTGCGGCCTTGGTTTGGGGGGCCGTTGTTTTTTGGCGAGGCGGACTCCTGGGCGGAAGCCTGGCGGTGCTGCTGGCGGGGACGGTTTTTGGACATTACTTCTACAACGTCCCGCTCGGGCCGGCTCCGTTGACAATCGATCGGGTCCTTTGGGTACTGCTTCTGGCCCAGACCCTCGTTTGGCGACGCTGGGGCATGAACGATCCGAAGCCACTTGGGAAGCCGGAGATTCTTCTGGGACTCTTTGCCGCGGTCTTGTTGTTGAGTACCCTGACCCATGACTGGCGTACCGACAACAACGCGCCGATGGCACGGTTCCTTTTCTTTTACGTGATGCCCCTGGGTATGTACTGGGTGGCGAGGCAGAATCGAATTACCGAAGAGCGGATGCGGTGGCTACTGGGGTTCTTCGCCGTGCTGGGCTTCTATCTGGCCGTTACGGCCGTAGCCGAGATGAAACAGGTCTGGTGGCTGGTCTATCCGCAGTATATTGCCTCGCCCGAGTATCCCGTGTTCCTTGGCCGCGGACGAGGGCCGCTTTTGAATCCGCCGGGGAACGGGATTCTGATGGGGATCGGACTGGTCAGCATGCTTCTTTGGTGGCCGCGTCTGGGGCGACGGGGCCAGTTGCTGCTATTGGCCGCTTCGCTCGTGTTCTTTGCCGGCGTCTACAGCACCTTAACCCGTTGCGCGTGGATTGGTGCCGGCCTGGGGCTCATGATCCTCTTGGGATTGACGCTTCCGCGGGCTTGGCGTGTGCCGGTGCTGGCCAGCAGCCTGATCGTTGCTAGCTTGGTGGCCGTGACGCAGTGGGAGCGAATCCTGGCATTCAAGCGGGATGAGACCGCCACGGCCGAAGACACAGCGAAATCGGTCAAACTCCGTCCGATTCTTGCCCGGGTGGCGTGGAACATGTTCCTCGACCGGCCGCTTTTGGGGTGCGGGTTTGGACAGTATATGAACGAAAGTAAATACTACCTCCACGACCGCACGACCGAACTGGTCTTGGAGACCGCCCGACCGTATTGCCAACACAACGTGTTTCTCGCGATCCTGACGGAAACCGGCCTGGTGGGGATGGGACTGTTCGTGGCCCTGCTCTCCTATTGGACCCGCGACGCCTGGCGGCTCTGGCGTTGCAGGGCGCTCCCACTTGGGATGCGCCAGCAGGGCCTGCTGATGCTGGCGTTGTTGGGTAACTATCTGGCCAACGGATTGTTCCATGATGTCTCGCTGATCCCGATGGTCAACATGGTTCTGTTCTTCTTGGCCGGAGTGACTCGCAGTCTGATCCCGCAGTTGGAGGATGCGAGCAAGCAAAGTCCGAACGGCTGGGCCTATCTAGACACCCTAGCGGTTCAGCGGAGTGACGTATCGCGGCCCCCGATTGGCGTTGTGTAAACGGAAACGACCATGGCTACACAACTTGTGATCCCTCGTCTCCATCGGACAGAACTCTTGGGTATCCCGTTGGACAATGTGACCATGGCCGAAGCCGTGGAAGCGATCGTCCAGCGGCTCGACGGACCGGGGGCGCAACAGGTCTGCTTTGTCAACGCGGACTGCGTGAATATCGCCTACCGTCACCGTGAGTATCTTGGCGTTCTTCACGAGGCCGAGATGGTGTTTGCCGATGGGAGCGGTCTGCGGCTGGCTGGCCGGATGTTGGGTAACCCAGTGCGCGATAATGTGAATGGTACCGACCTGTTTCCTCGGCTTTGCGAAGCTCTGCATGGCACGGGGAAGAAGCTCTACCTGCTCGGCGCCCGGCCGGGAGTCGTGGAGGGGGTGAGGGATTGGATTGCGGCGCACCATCCGGACGTGATGGTGGTCGGCTCCCAACATGGCTATTTCTCGGCCGAAGAGGAACCTGGTGTAATCCGGGCGATTGCCGACTCGGGGGCGGATTTGCTCTTGGTTGCCTTTGGAGCGCCACGGCAAGACCTCTGGATCCGTGAGCATCTGGATGAGTTGGGCGTAAAGGTGGCCATGGGGGTCGGGGGGCTGTTTGACTTCTACTCGGGCCGGCTGCCCCGCGCACCGAAGTGGATGCGTCGCCTGGGGCTGGAATGGCTCTACCGGCTCTACCAGGAACCGGGCCGGCTGTGGCGACGATACGTGCTGGGCAATCCGCTGTTCTTGCTACGCGTGGCTTGGGCGATGGGAGGCAAGTCATGGTGATTCTGGTAAACCTACCTGGAGGGATCGCCACAGAGGGCGTTCCCTACAGAAGCCATTACCGCTTTTGTTCGTCAAAGCCCCTCAGGTTGAAGAGAAATCCGGCCTAGCCCCAAAATGGGGTGGCCATGGGGCTTCTTGACAAGCTTCCGCTTGAATTCCGATAATTGGGGCCTGCGTCATCTTGTCCCGGAAGCACCTCGCGGCGAGTTCCGCTCGCCCTAATGAGAGAAAACGCGCATGAACGTCATGGTTACCGGCGGGGCGGGCTACATCGGTTCGCACGCCGTCAAGCAGTTGATCGAAGCTGGACATCAAGTCGTCGCCATTGACAACCTTTACCGCGGCCATCGGCAGGCCGTACATCCAAAGGCTGTCTTCCGCAAGATCGGCCTAGCCGACACACCAGCCCTGACGGACACGCTCCGCGAGTTCGCCGTCGACTGCGTAATGCACTTCGCCGCGTTGGCCTATGTGGGCGAATCGGTCAGCGAACCGCTCATCTACTACCAGAACAACACGGCTGGTGCGATCAGCCTCCTGTTGGCGATGAAAGCGGCCGGGGTCAAGCGGCTGGTATTCAGTTCCACGTGTGCAACCTACGGCGAGCCGACCGAGGTGCCGGTCGTTGAGACGATGCGTCAGGAACCGATCAACCCCTACGGCTGGTCGAAGTGGTGCGTGGAACGGGTACTGCGCGACTACAGCCCGTCCGACCCGCAGTTTGCCTTCGCTTCGTTGCGCTATTTCAACGTGGCCGGCTCGGCGACCGACGGTTCGCTCGGCGAAGATCACGACCCGGAAACGCACCTGATTCCCGTGGTGTTGCAGGCCGCCATGGGAAAACGGGATAAGGTCACCGTCTTTGGCACCGATTATCCAACGCCAGACGGTACGTGCATCCGCGACTATATCCATGTGGAAGACCTTTGTGCAGCCCATCTCGTGGCGATGGAAGCCCTGCAGCCGGGCGATGCGCGGTTCTATAACCTGGGGATCGGCCGAGGCTACTCGGTCAAAGAAGTGCTCGATTCAGCGAAGCGGGTGACTGGACTGGAGATTCCCGTCGAATATGGCATGCGACGTCCCGGCGACCCGGCCGTATTGTTTGCCGACGCTCAAAAGCTCCGCCGCGAGCTTGGCTGGTCGCCCCGCTACACGGAAATCGACTCGATCGTGGCTACCGCGTGGAATTGGATGAAGAGCCATCCCGATGGTTATGGCGACTGAACGGGTCAAGACCAAAGGTCTTTGGTCCGGCGGCGGATTTCTTCGCTGGTGATCTCGCTCTCCAGGTCGATATCCTCGTCGTCGGTTTCACTGAATGGCACGGTGGTCGCCCGTTGGAACTGACTCACTGGGCCGTCGGCCAAGAATCGGGTCAGTTGAGCGTAGCCGTACCGGTCGCCAAAGTGGCCCTGATAGTGGTAATAGCGCAACGGAAAGCAGACGTAGAGCGAATTCTTCGCTCGGGTCAGCGATACATAGAAGAGCCGCCGCTCCTCCTCGACGCCTTCCGGCGTGCCGGTGGCCATGTCGGAGGGAATGTTGCCGTCGGAGGCGTGGATGACGTAGACCACGTCCCACTCCAGGCCCTTGGCCGAATGGATCGTGCTAAGGATCAGGTAATCCTCGTCCAGAAGCGGCGGGCCAGCCAAGTCTTGGGTCGAGGCGGGCGGATCGAGGGTAATGTCGGCCAACAGGGTACGCCGGTCGGTGTAGCGTGAGGCGATCTGCTCCAACTGCTCCAGGTCGCGAGCCCGGGGACGGGGATTGTCATAGACTTCTTCCAAGAGTGGACTGTAGAACGTGCGCACCTGATGGACTTGGGTGGTCAGGTCACGTTTCGACTTGGTCAATCCTTCGAGCAGGTCGATCAATTGGGGCCAGAGCTTGATGGCCGACGCCGGAGGTTTCCAGGCACGCCACACCTGATAGTCGCCCCCGGATTCCACGAACATGGCCATCAGTTGGTGGGCCTTACGTGGTCCGATTCCGGGCAGAAGTGCCAGCAGACGGAGCCCGGAGACGACGTCGCGGGGATTGTCGGCCAGTCGCAAGAAGGCCAGCAGGTCTTTGACGTGAGCCGTTTCGACGAATTTCAGGCCACCATATTTGTGGAAGGGGATATTGCGCCGGGCCAGTTCGGCTTCCAGGAGCATGCTGTGGTGCGACGCCCGAAAGAGGACCGCCTGACGGCGCAGGTCGATTCCGGCCTCACGATGTTCCAGGATCTGCCGCACGACGAATTCGGCCTGATCGTCTTCGCTTTCACAGGTCACCAGACACGGCGGTTCCCCTTCTTTACGCTCGCACCAGAGGTTCTTGGTGAATCGCTCGGGGCTCAGAGCGATCACAGCGTTGGTGGCGTCGAGGATCGGCTGGGTGCTGCGGTAGTTTTGCTCGAGGGCGATGACCGTTGTGTTGGGATACTGCTTGGGAAAATCGAGGATGTTTCGCACGGTCGCCGCGCGGAACGAGTAGATCGACTGGGCATCGTCGCCAACTACGGTGAGCCCCTTTCCCTCAGGCCGCAACTGGTGAAGGATGTCGGCCTGCAAGGCATTCGTGTCCTGGTACTCGTCGACAAGCACATAGTCGAACTGCTTGCGAATCTCCTCGCCCGCCTCGGAGTCGGCCAGCACGGCGTGCCAGTAGACGAGCAAGTCGTCGTAATCGAGCGATTGGGTCGATTCCTTGCGGTCGACGTAGGCGTCGAAGAGCCGCTTCAGTTCGTCGGCCCATTCCTTGCACCAGGGAAACTGCGAGGCAAGGACCTGTGGGAGTCGCTGCCGGGCGTTGACGCAGTGGCTGTAGATGTCCATGCAGGTTCCCTTTTTGGGAAACCGCCGGTCGTTCTTGGCCAGATTCAACTCGGTGCGCACGACGTTCATCAGGTCTTCAGAGTCGGACCGATCGTGGATTGAGAAGTCGGACTCCAGGCCGATCGCCTTACCGTACTTGCGCAACAGTCGGGCGGCGACGGCGTGAAAGGTCCCCCCCCAGACTCGGGTGCCGCGAAGCAGTTGTTCGTCCGCCCCTTTCCGGCCATGTCGGAGTTCGGCCAATACGTCATCCACCCGGCGGATCATCTCCGCGGCCGCCCGGCGGGTGAAGGTGAGCAAGAGGATTCGGCCCGGCTCCACGCCGTTGGCGATCAGCCAAGCCACCCGATGGACAAGCGTGGCTGTTTTGCCTGTGCCGGCGCCGGCCACGATCAGCAGCGGGGTCTCGCCATGCATGGCGGCTGCCCGTTGCTGGGGGTTCAGGCCGGAGAGCAGGTTTTCGATTGCCGAGGTTTTGGACATAGCCGTCTGTTGCTTTTGAGGAATACTGGATTTTACCAGATTCTCCCAAGGGAAGGTACAGTCAGTGGGCCCCCTTCTTGGTGTGCGGCCAGCCGTCGTAGGGTTGGCCGAAGGGCCAGTGTTGGGGTAATACTCCTGCCGTGACAGAATTCTGGGAAATGTTAGCGATGCGTTGGCGGATTTCTTCCGGCGCGTGGAGGAAGACCTTGTAGGGGCGGTTGGACCAGATGGAGTGGTCGGCGACAGTCTCCGCGAAGAGGCAAAGCATCTGGCGACATTCATTGGCCAGTTTGCGTTACATGATCTCGGCATCGTCACAGTGACGGCGAATGCACAGAACAGATGGGAATGGTTTGATCACACGGCCGCTGCCGCGTGGATCGTTCGGCAGCCAGTGGCCGTAGCCGTGGAGGATCAGATGGAGGGCGAGGATATAACGGTCGTGAGTGCGTAGAGAGCCGCGAAGAGGCCAGCTCGCATTCAAGTCGTGTGGCATGGGCGCCAGAAAGCGATCCTCCAGACGGTTGCAGACACGCTGGAGACATTTGCTTCTGTTATAGCTGGCATAGATGGTCGGTGACGGCCGATCAAGCACGGCTGGCGGTCTTGAGCCACTTGTCGATAGCGGCGGCGGCCAAGCGGCCTTCGTTGATGGCGTGAACGACGAGCGAGGCGCCGCGCACGGTATCGCCGGCGGCGAAAACACCTTCCTGATTGCACATCCAATCGTGAACGACGAGATTGCCGCGGCCGTTGTAGTCAAGGGCGAGTTGTTCGACGAGTCCTTCGTGGGTGACGTGCAAAAAACCCATGGCTAACAGGACCAGATCGGCCTTGAGAATGAAGTCGGAGCCGGGGCGTTCCCGCATCTCCCAGCCCCTGGGCCCCTGAGTCCAATCGACCTTCGAGCAATGCAACTGGGTTACGCCTTGGGGTGTGCCGAGCAAGGCTTTCGTCTGGACGCTCCATCGGCGCTCGCAGCCTTCTTCATGGGAACTGGAGGTTCGCATGATCTTGGGCCAAAGGGGCCAGGGGGTTTCCGGATTGCGACGGGTGACGGGCGGCTTGGGAAGGATTTCGATTTGGGTGACGGAGGCCGCGCCTTGGCGGATCGCCGTGCCCACGCAGTCGCTCCCCGTGTCGCCGCCGCCCACGACAACCACGTGCTTGTCCTTGGCGCTGAGCTGTTTCGGGCCGAGGTTGTTGGCCGGATCTCCGGCATTGCGGCGGTTCTGTTGCGTGAGGAACTCCATCGCATAGTGAACGCCGTTTAATTCCGCACCGGGGACTTTGAGCGGCCGGGGCACGCCGGCGCCCATGCAGAGACAGACGGCGTCGAAGAGTTTACGAAGATACCGTCCGGAAATATCGACGCCGACATTCACGCCGGTTTCGAATCGCACACCTTCTTCACGCAACTGCTCCAGGCGGCGGTCAATCACCCGCTTTTCCAGCTTGAAGTCGGGAATGCCGTAGCGCAATAGGCCGCCGATGCGGTCGTCCTTTTCAAACACGACCACTTCGTGCCCGGCGCGGGCAAGCTGCTGAGCGGCGGCCAAGCCGGATGGTCCGGAGCCGATGATCGCCACCTTGCGTCCGCTGCGCAGGGCCGGCTTGATCGGCGTGTTCCAGCCCTCGGCCCAGGCCCGTTCGGCAATCTGGTATTCGATCTGCTTGATCGTGACGGGATCGTCGTTGTAATTGAGTGTGCAGGCGGCTTCGCACGGGGCCGGACAGACCCGACCGGTGATCTCCGGAAAGTTGTTCGTCGAGTGGAGGTTGGCCGCTGCTTCCCGCCAACGGTTCTTGTAGACCAGGTCGTTGAATTCGGGAATCCGGTTCTTCACCGGGCAACCATAGCCGTGGCAGAACGGGATTCCGCAGTCCATGCATCGGGCGGCCTGCTCGTTGAGGACCTTGGCCGCCAGCGGTCGGTCAACCTCATACCAATCGTTGATCCGTTCCTGAACCGGACGGTGCGGAATCTCGGCGCGTTGAAAATCCAGAAAACCAGTGGGACTAGCCATGGCAGGACGTCAGGGATTAGGGGTTAGGAGCTAGGAGTTCGGGGCTCGGGTTTAGTAGGCAGTGGGCAGCGAGCAGTGGGCACTGAAGGAACGGCGAACTGTGGCTTGTCTCTTTGCGGCTCGCCATCATCCACGACTCACCATTCACCATTCACGATATTCATCCGCCAAATACTTCTTCAGTCGCCAAGGTCTGCTCCCCTTTGGCATGGTCGCGTTCGCGCAACCGCTCCAGGGCGTTGCGGTAGTCAATCGGCATGACTTTGACGAACTTGCCAGCCATTTCGTGCCAGTTATCGAGGATTCGCTTGGCTTGCTGACTGCCGGTCCACTGATGGTGGCGGCTGATCAGGTCATGCAGCACGCGAGAATCCTCTTCCTGCCAGATCGACTCCAACTCAACCATGTCGAGGTTGCAGAGTGTGTCAAACAGTTGATGCTCATCAAGCACGTACGCGATTCCCCCACTCATGCCGGCGGCGAAATTGCGCCCGGTGCGTCCGAGGACGACTACCGTGCCACCGGTCATGTATTCGCAACCATGGTCGCCGACGCCTTCGACAACGGCCACCGCTCCGCTGTTGCGAACGGCAAACCGTTCGCCGGCCAAGCCGTTGACAAACAGTTCGCCGGTTGTGGCGCCGTAGAGGACCGTGTTGCCGACAATCACGTTGTCCTGAGGATCGAAGGAGGCGCCGGGAGGTGTGATAACGACAATCCGCCCCCCGGAGAGCCCCTTGCCCACATAGTCGTTCGACTCGCCGACCAACCGCAGCGTGATCCCGGGAGCAAGGAACGCTCCAAAGCTCTGACCGGCGGAGCCGCGGAAGGTGATATCGAGCGAGTCGTCGGGAAGGCCCTTGGCGCCAAAACGTTTCACAATCCGATTGCTGAGCGTGGCGCCGACGGTGCGGTGGATGTTGCGAATGGGTAGCTCCAACCGCATCGGCTGGCCCGACTTGAGGCAGGGCTCGATCTTCTGGAGGATTTCCCAGTCGAGGTTGTCCTTGTGGGTGTTGGTCTGTTTGCGTACGCATTGCAGCACACAGCCATTGGACTGATTGGGCGGTGCCAACAGGGCCGAGAGATCCAGGCCGGCCGCCTTCCAATGGTCGATTGCCTTGCGGCAGTTCAGCCGATCGACGCGGCCGATCATCTCCTCCATGCGGCGGAAACCAAGTTCGGCCATGATTTGGCGAATCTCCTCGGCGAGGTAGGTGAGGAACCGCACGACGAAATCGGGCTTGCCGCCGAACCGCTTGCGCAGCTCAGGGTTCTGCGTGGCGATGCCGACGGGGCAGGTCCCCAGGTGGCACTTGCGCATCAAGAGGCATCCCATTGAGACCAGGGCCGAGGTGCCGAAACCGAACCGTTCGGCGCCAAGCAGGGCGGCGATCACCACGTCCCGGCCGGTTTTCATTTGTCCGTCGGCTTGAACGCGAATTCGGTCACGAAGGCCATTGAGCACAAGTGTCTGTTGTGTCTCGGCCAGGCCGATCTCCCAAGGCGAACCGGCATACTTGATCGACGACCAGGGGCTGGCACCCGTGCCTCCATCGTGCCCGCTGATAAGGACCTCGTCGGCATTCCCCTTGGCCACCCCGGCGGCCACCGTCCCCACGCCGACCTCGGAGACAAGCTTCACCGAGACTTCGCACTCGGGATTGGCGCACTTCAAGTCGTAGATCAACTGCGCGAGATCTTCGATCGAGTAGATGTCGTGGTGCGGAGGCGGCGAAATCAGCGAGACGCCCGGGGTCGAATGCCGCAGTTTGGCGATTTCTTCGGTCACTTTGTGGCCGGGCAACTGTCCGCCTTCCCCGGGCTTAGCCCCTTGGGCCATCTTGATTTGCAGGATCTTGGCATTCGCCAGATACTCGATTGTCACGCCGAACCGGGCGCTGGCCACCTGTTTGATACCGCAGTTGGCCGAATCGCCGTTTTTCGATGGCAGGTAACGTGCGGGATCCTCGCCTCCTTCGCCCGTATTGGCCATCGCGCCCAACCGGTTCATGGCGATGGCCAGCGTTTCGTGGGCCTCCTTGCTGATCGAGCCGTGCGACATAGCCCCGGTATAGAACCGTTTCACGATCTCGCTGACCGGTTCGACTTCATCGAGCGGCACCGGCGTGCCTGGGACGAATTCGAACAAGCCCCGCAGGGTGCACAACTCGCGGCTTTGGTTGTTGATCGCTTGAGAATACTCGGCGAAGGCCTGACGATCTTGATACATCACGGCATGCTGAAGCCGGGAAATCGTCGTGGGGTTCCAGAGGTGCCGCTCGCCGTCGACGCGATAGTGATACTCTCCGCCGAAGTCCAACTCCAAGGCGGCTGGATCTCGCGGCTGGAAAGCGGCCTGGTGGCGGACCAGGGCTTCGCGGGCGATCACGTCCAGTCCAGCGCCACCGATGCGTGAAGCTGTCCCCTTGAAGTATTTGTCGATCACGTCGCGTTGCAACCCAATCGCCTCAAACTGCTGGGCCGCATGGTAACTCCGCAAGGTGGAGATGCCCATTTTGGACATCGTCTTGAGGATCCCCTTTTTGGCAGCCGTGATATACTGGTCGACCAACTGGGTGATCTCCATCTCTTGCGGCAGATCACCCTCGGCGTGCAGTTTGTAAATCGCCTCGAAGGCCAAATAGGGATTGATCGCATTGGCTCCATAGCCGCACAACAGGCAGAAGTGCATCACTTCGCGAGGCTCGCCGCTTTCCACAACAATTCCGGCCTCGCTTCGCAACCGCCGTTCCAAGAGGCCGTGATGCACGGCCGCCGTGGCCAACAGGCTGGGGATCGGCGCCTTCAGCGGCGAGAGATTACGGTCGCTAAGGATCAAAAGCGACGCGCCATCGTGGATCTCGCGTGCAGCCGCATCAACCAGCTCCTCCAAAGCCCGCCGCAGGGCCTCCCCAGGATGGGGATCAGTGGCGTCAAATACCGCCGACAACGTGGCCACTTTGAAATCGTCGTGCTTGGTCGCACGGAGCCGCTCAATGTCTTGATTCGTGAGGATCGGGTGCGGCAGCTTCAACTGGCGGCAGTGCTGCGGGGTCTCCGCCAACAAGTTGCGTTGCTTGCCGGTAAACGACATCAGCGACATTACCAACCCTTCGCGGAGCGGATCGATCGGCGGGTTGGTCACCTGAGCAAACAACTGCTTGAAATAGCTGAACAGCAGTTTCTCGCGATCGGAAAGAATAGCCAGCGGTGTATCGGTCCCCATCGAGCCGACCGGTTCCTGGCCGTTGGCCGCCATGGGGCCGAGAATCATTTGCAACTCTTCCCGCGTGTAGCCGAACGCGCGAAGCCGCTGGGCCACGGTCTGCGGATCGGTCTGGACCGGCTGCGGCGGCTGGAACAACCCACGCAACTCGATGCGATTCTCTTCTAGCCAGCGACGGTAGGGACGTTGGCGGGCGATCTTTCCTTTGACCTCGCTATCGACGACGATCCGACCTTCCTGGGTGTCGACCAAAAACATCTTGCCCGGCTGAAGACGGCCTTTCTGCCGGACCTTTTCCGGCGGAAACTCGATCACGCCCACTTCGCTGGCGAGTACGACCAGTCCGTCGGTTGTCACTGTATAGCGGCAGGGACGCAGGCCGTTCCGGTCAAGCGTGCCGCCGACCAAGCGGCCATCGGTAAAGACCATCGCGGCAGGGCCATCCCACGGTTCGAGGATTGCCGAGTGGTATTCATAGAAGGCCCGCTTGTCGATGCTGATGTGGTAGCGAGGTCCAAACGCCTCGGGGATCATCATCATCAGGGAGTGGGGAGCCGAACGCCCGGCGCGGACCAAAAGCTCCATCACGTTATCAAACGACGACGAATCGCTGCCGCCTTGCTCAATAATGGGGAAGAGTTGCGAAATATCCTCGGTCAAGGCCGGACAGTGCATTGTCTTCTCGTAGCCCTGGATCCGATTAATGTTGCCACGCAAAGTGTTGATTTCGCCGTTGTGGGCAATCATGCGGAAGGGCTGAGCAAGCCGCCAACTGGGGAAGGTGTTCGTGCTGTACCGCTGGTGGACAATCGCCAACGCCGTCACTACCCGCTCGTCTTCCAAGTCGGGGTAATAGGCGAACAGCTGCGGCGCCAGAAACATTCCCTTGTAGACGATCGTGCGGCAGGACATCGAGGGGATGTAGAAGTCGGCCGCCTCCTCGCCAAATAGCCTGCTTGCCCGATGCTCCGCCCTCTTGCGGGCCACGAACAGCCGCCGCTCCAAGTCCAGATCGGTGCGTCCTTCGCCGCTGATGAAAAGTTGACGGACAACCGGCTCCGACGCCCGCGCGATCTCGCCGAGCGTCGTGTTCGAGGTCGGCACGTCGCGCCAGCCGAGAACCTTCAGCCCCTCCTCTTGGACGCATTCGGCCAAAACTTGCTCGCAGCTTCGACGCATCTCCGGATCACGAGGCTCGAAGATCATCGCCACGCCGTAGTGCCGGGGCTCGGGCAGAGTGAACCTGAGAGCCGCCGCCTCGGCGGCGAAGAACTCGTGGGGAATCTGCATCAGAATGCCGGCCCCGTCGCCCGTTGACTCGTCGGCACCCGCTGCACCACGATGCATCAGGTTCATGAGCACCTGTTTACCATACTCCACAATCGCATGCTCGCGGCGACCGGAAATATTGACAATCGCTCCGATTCCACAAGCGTCGTGTTCCCAAGCCGGGTCGTAGAGTCCTTGTGCCTTCGGTGCAGTAAAGGGCATAGCCATCTTCAGCTCTGACTACATCTAAAATCACGTTCGTACCGGGTCAGACTTTCATTGATCGTACCATTAGTCTCGCTAATGTCAAGATCGACGCAGCATTATCAATACTTAGCCCCCCGAAACGGCTGAGCCGAGCGGACGGCCGACTGGCAAAACCGGCTGGTTCGAAGATGATCGTGGGCCCATGCGTGCGTTGTGAGGGTCCCCAAAAGGCAGCGGGTTTCACGCCGGCGATGTAAGGCTTGTATTGCCAAGGTGTTGCGCATGGATCAGAGTCGACCCTTGCTCGGAGTGTCTGGTACCTTTTTTGGTGTTTCGGCGGGCGGGCAAATCAACCGCATTGCCCCAGCGACATGGCCTGACGATTGAGATGCAGGGGCTCCCCCCCCCCATGCACACGAACGCTCCGCAACTGCAACGCAGACTTGGTTGGACACTTGAACAACCCCAGCGGGAAGAAATATCGTCGAAGACCGGATGCATGATTCCCCCCCTCGTGATGTCAGGGGGGAAGACTTCCTGGCGTCCCTCGGCAGGCATCCCGCCTGCCGAGACTTCAGCATCTTGCCGGAGGCTTACTCTGCAGCCTCCGGGGGCCGGCAGGATGCTTGGCGTACTGTATTGCGTAGCAACCTTGCTACGAGACGTCCAACGAGCACTTCGGCAAGACGGTGACTGGCATCTTCACCGACAAGCCGAGCCTTTTGAGACGCGGTGCACGCAAGGGGCACATTCCGTGGACGGCTAGGCTGGCCGACGACTTCCGCAAGCGGCACGGCTACGACCTGTTACCCGTGCTGCCTGCGTTGTTCTTCGACGTCGGACCGCAGACGGCAAGGATTCGCAAGGACTTCCATCAGACTGTTGCTGAGCGGCTCGACGCAATAAAAATGAGATCTACGGCGTCTATGACTGGCGTTTGACGATGGACGAGATGAAGGGGTTGGCTGACTGGCTCACCGTGCGCCACGTCAATCTATTGTATCCGCATGTCTTCTCTTATTCGCGAGCCGGACTTCGGACGTTCGAACGTCCGCCGGACCTGGGGATCGGCGCCGCTTGGTGGCCGCACGATCGTTTGTTGGCCGACGGCACGAGCCGGCACTGTTGGCTGACGACTAGTTCCCTGGCGGCTCGGGACACTCCCCGATTGCTCACAACGCCGTTTGGCCCCGGCACTTGTGCCGGGCGTTTTGCGAACTTCACTCCACAAAAGGAGTTGACACCGGGGGAACGTCCGATTAGAGGTTAAGAATGAAAAACACTCTCGCCCGTGTGGCGAGTCCCCCTTTTGATTCAGGAGTATCGCAACGATGACGCGGCATGTGATTGTGGGGCTCGCGTTGGTTCTGTGCATCGGTCTGAGCGTTCCGCTATGTGGTGGTGAGTATATCAGTGGCAAGGTTTGGCCGGAACCGAAGGTGATCGATGCGGGTTCTGCGGCCAAGGCGCCCTCGGACGCGATTGTCCTCTTCGACGGCAAGGATCTCTCGCAATGGGAGGGGGGCGAGAAGTGGATCATCAAGGACGGTGCTGCGATTGCCCACGGTGGCAGTATCCAGACGAAGCGGGCCTTCGGCGACTGCCAGCTCCATGTCGAATGGGCTTCGCCCGAGAAGGTGGAAGGCGAAGGGCAGGGACGCGGCAACAGTGGCGTCTACCTGATGAGCCATTATGAGGTGCAGATTCTTGATTCGTACAACAACAAGACCTACTTTGACGGACAGTGCGGAGCACTCTACAAGCAGCGTCCGCCGCTGGTCAACGCCTGCCGCAAGCCGGGCGAATGGCAGACCTACGACATCATCTTTACGGCGCCGCGTTTTGAGGCCGACGGCAAGCTCAAGACGCCCGGCTACCTAACCGTGCTGCACAACGGTGTCTTGATCCAGAATCACACGGAGATCGAAGGCATCTCGGCCTGGGACGCACCACCGAAGTATACGGCACATCCTGACAAGCTGCCGATCCAACTGCAATTCCATGGTAACCCCGTACGGTACCGCAATATTTGGATTCGCGAGCTTTAGACAAGTCGGCAACCTCGTTTGTTTTCGTCACACACAGACTCTGATTGCATCCGGAAGGAACCCGAGAGTGAAGACATTCCATCACATTGGTCTCGTGGCGGGCGGACCCAAGTCCGGCGAGGTGTATCTCGAAAACCTCAAGGTCTGGGTCACCAATCCTGACGACGACCCGAATCGCGTCGAGTGGGTTCGTCCGGGGCCAGACAGCCCCTTGGCTGGTACGCCGGTGGCGGAGATGCCACACGTGTGCTGGAAGGTGGACGACCTGGACGCGGCTCTCAAGGGCAAGACGCCCGTCGTCGGACCGTTGGAGGCCGCTCCCGGGCTGCGGATCGCCTATTTCTTCGTCGACGGGGCGTTGGTGGAATACCTGGAGGCCAAATAGCCGTTCAGGCGGAGAGCACCTCCAGCAGGCGAATCAAGTCTGGCGAGACAGGGCGGTGTTTGGCGACCGTGTCGGCGAGGGGCACGAGCACGAGATATCCTTGGACCTCGCCGGCCATCGCGCCGGTTGCGCCCTGGAGGATCGCCCGAACGGCGAAATCGCCCAGGCGGGCTGCAAGGACCCGATCGGCGAAGATCGGTGAGCCGCCGCGTTGGAGATGGCCGAGCGTGACGGCCCGAATCTCGAACGGGGCTCCGGCTGCGCGAAGCTCTGCATCTAATTGCATCACACCGCCGCGTTCGTCCCCCTCAGCGACGATGACCATGATCGATTTCTTGCCGCGGGCTTTGAGCGTTTTGAGATGATCGATGATTTCCGGCACATCCGTGGACGTCTCGGGCAAACAGGCCACTTCGGCCCCGGCGGCCAAAGCCGTGTAGAGACCGATGTAGCCGCTATGGCGTCCCATCACTTCGACCAAAAACATCCGTTCATGGCTGGTGGCCGTGTCGCGTAGCTTGTCAACGGCCTCTACAGCGGTCTGGACGGCCGTGGCGAACCCGATCGTGAAGTCAGTGCCCAGCAGGTCGTTGTCGATCGTTCCCGGACAGGTGATGATCTGGCCGCGCCAGAAACGCGACAGGGCGATTGCGCCACGAAAGGTGCCGTCACCGCCGATCGGGATCAGGGCATCGATGTTGTGTTTCTCGAGAATTCCGGCCGCTTTCTTCTGCCCAGCCTCGGTGCGAAACGCCTCGCTGCGGCTTGTAAAGAGCATTGTACCGCCCAGCTTGGCGATCCCCGAAACCGAGCGGAGCGACATGTGGCGATGTCCGTCGGCGTCCACGAAGAAGTCCTCGTCAAGCAATCCTTGATACCCCCGGAGGATGCCGACCACCTCATGGCCAGCTTCCACCGCTGAACGAACAACTGCTCGAACGCAGGCATTCATTCCCGGTGCGTCGCCGCCGCTGCAAAAGACGCCAATCCGCATGGCGAGATTCCTTGGATTCTCGTGGATTGCTATTGGACCTCTTCGATCTGCAACTTGTGTTCCCGCATGAAGGCTTCGGCCTCGGCCCGGTTGAACACGCTTTCCGTGGCACCGAGCGCCCGAACGCAACTTGCCCCGAGGGCACTTCCCCATTGGAGGCAGCCAATCGGGTCTTCGCCAGCTAACAGGCCAGCGATGTAACCAGCGTCGAAAGCGTCACCAGAGCCGGTACCGCCGACGTAATGGGTCGGATAGACACCGGAGCGGAGACGCAGCGTGTCGGAGACCAGGACACTTCCGTGTTTGCCCTGGGTGATCACGACGGTCCCCGCTCCCGCATCGCGGAAACGCTGGGCCTGCTGGAAGGGATCTTTGAGCCCAGTGATTAGGGCCGCTTCATCGTCATTGGGGAGGAAGACATCGGTTTGCGGTAAGATCCGGGTCAGGGCGTCCCAGTAGTGGGTTCCGCCGAACAGGACCACATCGAGGACGGTCTTGGTTCCGGCTGCACGAGCGGTGCGGAAAAGGTCGACAAACGCATCGGTTTCCAAACCCGGCATCATCAGGTAGCCGCCCACATAGAAAACCTTGGCCTGACGGACCCACTCTGCCGGGATGTGGTCGACCGTGAAACGCGTACAGGCTCCGGGCGTGCTGATGAAGCGGCGATCCTGGCCCTTGACGTTGACGACCATCGTACTGGCCGTGCCAACGTCTGGGAGGCGGTGAATCCCGGCGGTATCCACATTGCCGGCGGCCAGGCTTTGGATGATGAACTGGCCGAAGGCATCGTCCCCCACGCAGCCCGACACGCCCACGCGGAATCCCACCTTAGCCAGATCGAGCCCAGTGTTGGCTGCACAACCTCCCATGGCCAGTTGGATCTCGTCGGTCGGCATCAACTCGCCTGGCTCGGGCATCCGCGGAATAGGAGCACAAATGTAGTCGGCAAACAAGATTCCGGCGCAAAGGCAGTCGATGTTCACAGTGGAATCCCCACAGATGGAAGGAAGCGTTGGGCAATCAGTCTCCAGCAAACCGTCGTCAGCTCTCAACGATGTTCACAACACCCCGACAGGTGCCCCTCCAGTCTACCAGCCTACCTTCGAGGGAGCAATTGCTCTTCAATGGTCTGGACGATTCCTTGGGCCACGAGCTGTTTGCTGCCGGAGAGGGTGGCCACAATTGTTCCGGATCGATTGAGGATTTCGACCTGGGTGTCCACCGCATTCATCGCTGCGGGACCATTCAGCACAATCAAATCGCAGTTCTTCTGCTCCAGCTTCTGCAGGGCCCGCAGATGCTTGTTGTCGGTCTCCAAGGCAAAAGCGACCATCCACTGCCGCGTCTTGAGCTTGCCCAGATGGGCGACGACATCGGACGTTTCGACCAAGTGCAACTGGAGTCCGTCGCCGTTCTTGGCGAGCTTCCGTGACGAAACCGCAAGGGGCCGATAATCGCAGGGGGCAGCCGCGCCAATGAGCCCGTCGCACTCTGCAAAGACGGGGAGGCACGCTTCAAGCATGTCTTCCGTGGAAACGACGGGAATCACGCGAGCCGCTGGCGGATAGTCCGTCTCGACCGGCCCGCTAACGACGACCACCTCATGCCCTGCGTTGAGGGCGGCTTGGACTAGTGCACTGCCCATGCGACCGCTAGAAGCATTGGTCAAATAGCGTACCGGGTCGAGGTACTGCCGCGTGGGGCCGGAGGTAATCAGAATTCGCGCCATGAACCGAAGATCCTTAGAAGTCCAGCCGTCGATGGGCTGTTGGCAACGGCGGACAATGAGCGTGCGCATTTTTTGGGGGCATCGCGGGGCAAGCCCCGTCGCTAGGCGATGTCCCTTCCACGGGTACTATGGTCTAGTGCCTGCTTTTTCGAGCGTTTGGGCGATCACCTGGAAGATGGTCTCCGGGGCGGCCATCCGGCCGGGCCCACGGGCGCCACAGCTTAGATAGCCTTCCTCCGGATCAATGACCGTAAAGCCGTCGTCGCGGAGCATGCGGAGGTTTCGCTGGACGGGCCGCTTTTCCCACATCCGCGAGTTCATCGCCGGTGCAAGAAGCATCGGCCCGTGAAAGGCCAAGAGCAAGGTGCTAAGCAGATCGTCGGCCAGTCCCCAGGCGGCCTTGGCCAAGATATTGGCCGTGGCCGGCGCCACGCAAAGCAGCTCAGCCCTATCGGCCAGTTCGATATGCGGATGGACGCCGCGTCCAAACATGCGTGTAGCAACCGGACGCCCCGTGAGGGCCTCGAAGGTTTTGGGACCGACCAGTTTCGTGGCCGAATGAGTCATCACCACGGTGACGCCCGCCCCGGCCTGCACCAGTTGGCTGACCAAGGCAGCCGTTTTGTAGGCGGCGATTCCGCCGGTGACGCCGACGATCAACTCGCGACCGTTCATAGCTGACTGAAGTCCAATTCAGGTGGCCCACCGACGGCTGGCTGCGCGCCGGCGGCGATGCGTACATTGGCCTCGGCATCCAGATAGATCTTGTCCTGGATGATCTCCTGGATGACGATCTTCATCTTGTCTTCGGTGGGCAGGTTGACCAGGGGCGGGGCCCCCTTGACCAAGGCGACCAACCGTTTCTGGATCAAGGTCGACAGCTTGAACCGTCCCCCGACCTTCTGGACGATTTCCTCTTCGCGCAATTCATCAATCATTTTCCGTTTACTCCACACGCTCTCGGACGAGAATCTCGCAAATTGCTTGGACCGCCTGGTCCACCTTATCATTGATGACTTGATATCGATACCAGGAGGCCTGGGCCAGCTCGGTTCGCGCTTGCTCCAACCGGCGTTGGATGGCCTCTTCTTGTTCCGTGCCGCGTCCGCGAAGCCGCCGCTCCAATTCCTCCAGCGACGAGGGACGGAGGAAGATGGTCAGTGCATCGGGGTACGCTTTAACCGCTTCGCGGGCCCCCTGAACGTCAATCTCCAACAGGACCCACTTGCCCGCCTCCAGGCTCGGAGTGACTTGGCTGGCCAAGGTTCCATACCAATAATCGCGACCGAAGACCTGGAAACACTCGACAAAATCGCCTTGTTGACGGTGCCGATCAAACTCCTCGGGGGTGAGGAAGAAATAGTCCTTGCCATGAACCTCACCGGGCCGCGGCGCGCGTGTCGTGGCCGAGACGCTCGGGACGAGCGGCACGGGCGCACACTGATACAATTGCCGAAGCACTGTCGTCTTGCCTACGCCCGAGGGCCCCGATACGATCACGATTCTGCCGCGTCGATGGTTTGTCATGCTCATTCGACGTTCTGAACCATCTCCCGGATGCGTTCCACGGCCGTCTTGATCTCGATCACATGGCGGGCGATTTCCACGTCGTTCGCCTTCGAGCCGATCGTGTTGGCCTCACGAACCATTTCCTGGGTGAGAAACTCCAGCTTGCGTCCACTGCTTTCGGCCGCTTGCATGATCGTGCCAAACTGCTCCAAATGGCTTCGCAAGCGGACAATTTCTTCGGAAATGTCGCTGCGATCAGCAAACAGGCTGACCTCTTTGAGGATGTCGGCCTCTTCGATCGCGATGCTCAACTCGCCAAGAGCCCGCTTGAGTCGTTCCTGCAGGCGCGTGCGATAGTTGTCGACCACCACCGGGGCCCGGGCCGCAATCCGTTCCAAGCTGTCGTCAATCGCGCGGCAATTGGCCTCCAGATCGGCGGCCATTGCCCGGCCTTCGTCGCTGCGCATCCGGTCAAGGTTGGCTAGTGCGGCCTCCAGCGTCTCTTGAACGATCGGCCAACAAGTCGCCACATCGACGGTCGCCTGGCTTTCTTCACTGATCACGCCGGGAAGCGGCAGCAGACTCGCCAAGGAGACGGTATCCTCGGCCTTAAGGTTCCACCGCTCGGCCAGCAAATCCAGCTGCCGCCGGTAGCCCTCGAGGACGGCAACGTTGATCTGGTAGTCGTCAGGAGAGTGAGTATGCTGGATACGGATGTTCACCTGTGCAGTCGCCCGGCGAACTTGTTGGCGCACGACCCCTTCGACCAACGACTCGAGGGCGGCATAGCCTTCGCTGATACGGGTCGAGACTTTCAGGTAGCGGCTGTTGATCGTCCGCACCTCCACCGAGACGGCCATCCCGTCTTTCTGGCAATGCGATTCGCCAAAGCCGGTCATGCTGAGCAACAAGGAAGGTTACTCCTCTTTCAGGGTCACCGAGTCCACCCGGCCAATACGTGCAGTCGGCTCCGTTTGTTGATTGGACAAAACAACGTCGAGCCTGCCAGATGACGATCCCTATCGTGCGATCCGCTACTTGTACAGGGCCGCGTCTACTTGGCCTTTTCCGGTTCTGCCGGCGTCTTTTCCGCCTGGGCCGGAGCGGCCGCCTTCTCGCCGCCGGCAGCAGGAGCCGCCGGTTTGGCCGCAGGTTCGCTGCCGGGATTGGCAGGCCCACTGCTCTTCGGCCCCACGGGAGCCGGGCCACGGAGGTCCACCCGGCTGGTGTGGGTCCCGAGCAACTTGACGCTCAGCACGCAAAGCACGATCCAGAATGCCGCCACACCGACAGTGATGCGCGTGAAGGTATCGCCAGCCTTGGTGCCAAAAGCACTCTGGCCGCCCATCCCACCAAACGCGCCAGCCAACCCGCCCCCTTTGCCTCGCTGAATGAGGATCAAGAGGATCAGAAAGACGGCCGTGAAAAACAACAGGAACAGAAATAGGTATGACATGCGTCCTTGGCTCCTACGTGCACTGGCAGCCCGACTGAACGATCCGACCCACGGGCCGTGTGGGGCTTACGCCCGCTTCTGACTCGGCACTCCCGCCACGATGGCCATAAACTGTGCGGCCACCAGGGCAGCCCCCCCGATCAGGCCGCCGTCAATGTTCGGCTTGCTGAGCAGTTGAGCCGCATTCTCGGGCTTCATGCTGCCACCGTATTGAATCCGCACGGTTTCAGCAACTTCCTTATTGTAGCGATCTTCGAGAATCTTGCGAAGATCGGCATGCACTTCCTCGGCCTGTTCCGGGGTAGCCGTCTTCCCCGTGCCGATTGCCCAAACCGGCTCGTAGGCGATCACGACCTTCTTCATCTGTTCATCCGACAGGCCAGCCAGCGACCCCCCAAACTGACGGCGGAGCACGCGGAGGGTCTTGCCCGCTTCGCGTTCGGCCAACAGTTCGCCCACGCAGACGATTGGCACGAGATCATTGTCGAGGGCAGCGAAGACCTTCTCGTTGATCTCGGCATCCGTCTCGCGGAGGATGTGACGCCGTTCGCTGTGGCCAAGAATCACGTACTTGCAGCCCATATCCTTGAGCATCAGGGGGCTGACTTCCCCAGTATAGGCTCCCTTGGGCTCCGGATACAGATTCTGAGCGCCCAAACCGACCTTGGAGCCGGCCAACGCCTTGCCGACAGCCTCGAGGTAGACGAACGGGGGGCAAACGGCCATCTCAACGCCATCGACGCCTGTTGCCTCTTTTGCCACGGCCTCGGCCAACGCCACAGCAGAGGCCCGGTCCATGTTCATCTTCCAGTTACCAGCAACAAACGGCCGACGCATTGATCCAACTCCTTGGAGCAAAAAAGGTGGGGGTATCTAGATCGTGTCGCCACATAACCGACCAAAACGCCACATCATGCCCGAAAAACAGGCGATTGACAAGCCCCACCCCTCCATATGACGGGATGACGGGGCTTCACGCCCCCTTCCTACTACGGGAGAGTGGTTTGGTGCGCGGAATTGCCCTGCGTTTGGGTGCCAGCACTTCCCCGCCCCCGTCTCCATGACCGGACCGATAAAGAGGAAGCCGTCTCATGATCCTACGGTTTGTCCACGGTTGCCGATACCGGGTACGCGATGAACAGGGCGCGGCAAAGCTCGCAGGTCACGTCGGTCTGGAGTACCGTGCCATAGCTTGCACGATAGCCGGCCGTTAGTTCAATGAGCAGGCCGAAACGGCCGCTGGCCGCAGTGTGCATCAGCACGGGTCTTGGCCGGTCGCTGTAGATTCGCGTCAACAGGTACTGCGAGATCGTGTCTTCGTCGTTCTGGTGGAGCAAATGACGCCCACGCAGCCGCTGGTTGGCGATGTGTTGAAGATCCAGTGCCAGGATTTCGTTTTCCGGCCGCGCGTTGACCGGCAGGATGCCAATCTTGTTATCTCTGGCACCCACATTGCCGTGAAAGTCGAGAATGCAGTAGAGATCCGGGTTGGCAACGATCCCCTTGTAGGTGCGAGCCTCCGGCTCGGTGAAGGGGGCAGAGCCTTTCCAGTCGTAGTCGCCGGGGAGCCACTTGCCGTCTTGGTTGCTGTCGGTACCGACGAACTTGTCCCACTCGTAATCGCCCTGACGGTTGAGATCGACCCCTTGGGCGTTTTGCCGCCGCACGTGGTCGTAGCCCCATGGATTGAGACAGGGAACAATCTTGATCTGGACCTTGTTGAGATCGATCACGTCCTGAAAAGCCCCTTCGGCCAGCCGGCGTGCGAAGGTCACCAACCCATACCCAGGTTCCCATTCGCTGCCATGGGCGGCGGCATAGAGGAAATAGAGCGGTTTCACGGGCTGGCCGAGATTAAGGCTGTAAATCCGGTATCCTGCCGAAGCAGGCCCTTCTTCCTGAAAACGGATCGCGGGATAGTCGATCGCCGTCTGATTCATCAATTCGACGAACTCCGCATAGCTCAACTTCTTCGGGTAGTATTGACCGAACCGTACTGGATTGGTTAGAGCGTTGGTGACGATGGTGTATTTGTAATACGCCCCGACGTGGTTGTAGAAAGGCTCGCGAAGCGAGAGGACGTCGGCGGCTGTGACCGCCCCCTGACCGACCGTCATGCGGACCAATCCCGGTTCTTCGTTCGGTCCGACGGCCAAGACCTCCAGCCCTGGGCGTGAGAACCCGGCCGGCAAGAGCATCAGTTTTCCCTCAGGCCAACTGGCTCGGGGCATGATCTGACCAACTTCAAATCCCGCGGTCGCCTCCGCCGTCTTAACCACGCGCAAGCCGGCGAGCATCCGCTTTTCTTCCGGTTGCTTTTCGACCGGGCCGACCACGACGGACACGGCCTCGGCCTTTTGCCACTGAGCGAAATTGCGCAGGTCCATAAACACCCGGCCGCCACGCTGGGCAAACCGCTCGACGGCAGCAAACGCGGCCCGCGGTACGCCTCCCTCGAATAGCATCAAAACGGCCTGGCACGCGTCGAGCGGCTCTTCTGGCGGGAGTCGCACGAGGCCGTCTTCGAAGAGGACTCTCAGTTCGCCCATCGTGGGATGGTCGTCAGCTAGATCGGTTAACAGTCCGACCTTGGGAGCCGGTGGCTCAGGCCTGGGCTGGCGTCGAACGGCCAGTTCCACGTCGTCGAAGAGTACCCGTCCGACGCCCTTGCCGATCTGCAGGTAGGCCATCACATAGGCCGTGCCCTTGGGAACCTGGACCAGCACGCGGCGCCGGGTCCAGTCGAACCGTCCCTGGGCAGGAACGGAGGTCGGCTGTGCGAGGATCTGTTGCTTGGCGTCCATGCAGTAAATCTGCAAGGTGGTTTCGCCGTCGTCGTTGAGTTCCGACTTGACCCAAGCCGACAGTTCCAGGAGGCTTCCTGGCTGGACGACAATCGACTGGTCATGCCCTTGGCGCAACCGGGTCGAGGTCGGCTGGAGATTCTCCAACACAACGGCTGCCGAGCCTTCGCGGCCCGCGACATCTTCCCGGAACAGCTTGCGGGTGGCGTCTTCCGGCGTGCGTTTCTCCCAGGCCGGCGCGAGAGCCTCCTCAAAACGAGGATTTTTCAGAAGGTTATCCGCGCGAGCCGTTGAAGCAAGAGCGAGGAGGAGCAAAAACAGAACCACGCGGCGTCGTTCAAGAGTGTCAATCATTCGAGACATTTCCGGAAAGAAAAAGAATCTGAGAACCAGCCCTACAGTTTGTCGGCCATCGCCTTCGCCTTCGCCTTGATTGCAGCCGGATCGGTGAGAGCAATCAACTGATCGAAGTCGGGTTGAAGGGTTTGGGCCAGCTTTGTGTTGCCTTCGCCCATTGATTCCAGTTGCTCCTTGACCACCTTGATTGAATCGCCGAGCTTTCCGGTGACTGCGATTTCCTCGAGGGCGGCTTTCATGATCCGCGGCCCGGGCGGGTCGACCATTCGCACAGGCGCCTCCCGACCGCTGCAACCGATCACGAGGATCATGAGGAATACGAACGACCACCAACGGTGAGACAGGGACATCACGTTGAACTCCTCAGAAAAACGATTGGAACTCGAATTTCCTGGCCTTGTCACGTTGTTTCGAGACTCTTGCTCAAGGGGGCGACACCGCCTCGCCACCGTCACGGCTACCCAGGCCGTGATAGGTGGTCAGATCAATCGTTTCGGAGATGAAGCGAACTGAGGCATCGGCCAACGCGTGGTTGACGCCGCCGGGATGCCGGCTCCGCGCGGGATAAAGCCCCTTGCTCCAACCGTGGTTACCGGTGTTCGTCTCGGTCATACAACTCGGATATCTCCAATTAGGAGGCGCTAGGGTGTTGAAAACGCTGTATTCCATGATGCCACGCACGAATCGAGCGGCCGCGTAGCTGCTATGGTTAGCGGGATTGGCATTACAGTTGGCGCCGGCAGCTTCAACCACTGAGGGAGCGATTGCCCCTTGGGATGTCGATTCGCTGGCCGTCCAATTCAATCCTCGTACTACATCCGTCATGGGACGGTAGGCGTTGTCGTCGGTATCACCGGTCAGGTGCTCGCCGAGCATGATCGTGTTTGACGTTCCATCCGTAATCGCTGCCATGCGAGTTTCATTCCGGCGACGGAATACACCGTTCTGCTGGGCCGTTGCGACATTCCACCCCAGGTTCGACCCCGCACAGACCGGATAGCTGCAAGAGCCTTTGTAGACGGGATGGGGTAGATCCGAAGGGCACTTGAACGTAGCAACGGGATAGTTCTCGGCAGCGATCTCGGCTTCAGAATTGCTTTCCCTGTAGAAGTCTTTTGAGACGGTCCGTATATTTTCATAAAGCGCTTGCTGCTCAAGGAACGGCAAGATTTTGACATGGGCGGAGTAAACATACCCCGTCGTCGAGGTGTCAGAAACACAACCTCCAAGCTGACCGTACGCCGGAAACGCATTATAACTGTCATGGTAGTTGTGCAGAGCCAGCGCCATCTGCTTGAGATGGTTGGTACACTGGGCCCGCCGAGCGGCTTCCCGGGCGGCCTGAACAGCTGGCAGAAGCAAGGCGATCAAGATGCCGATAATGGCGATCACTACGAGCAGTTCTACCAGGGTAAAACCCAATTGTCTTCGAGAGTTCATCATCAATTCTCCCTGATTCCGAGAAACCATCCTCATGCATGGGCACAAGGCCTCTCCACCGGTCGTTCTCCGCCTATTGGCTGGTGCTTGCAGCCAAGACAATCTCTTCCCGCGTTAGCACGGTGTCATAAACACGAAACTCATCGATTCGCCTGCCGTTTCCAGGCTCTTTCACAAAGTCGTTGCCGCGGCCAAGTGAATAGAATTCGTTGAGGCCCAACCGCTCGAAAGCCTCCCTCGCGGCTGGCCGGGTTTCGGCGGCGATGAGGTTTCCGTCGAGATAGAATTTGATGCCTTCTGCGTTGGACTTGGTAACGGCAATATGATGCCACTGGCCCTTGGTCCAAGGAATCGAGCTTCCGGAATAGAAATCGCCAATTCCATTGCCACAGAAGTGGATTCCCGTACCGGCAGACGCCTCACGAACTCCGAGCGACCAACCGGCAGTAGGGTCCGTTGCACTCAGCCCAACAACCTTCACGATGCCGCTGGGGACCGTTGGCAGGTAAAGCCAGGTCATCACGGTGAAGTTGTTGGCCAGGTTCAGCCTTGCCGTTCCCGCGGCGTCAAGATTCCACTGCGCGGTCGCCTTGTTCAAACCGGCGGAGAATCCTGTGCCTTCCGGGCCGATGGTGATGGCACCATAGGTACCCGGCGGCACTCCCGGTTGGCGATAGAGAAAGCCGCCGCCGGGGCCTTCTTGGGCCTTGTGCCCTCCCTGTTGGCTGGTGAGCGGCCCCTTGGGCTCTTCCATCGCAAAGTGAACGACGGGAGTCAAACGCCTCGGCGGCACGTGGCGGACGAACATCTCGGGGGTGGCCGCAAGTGGGCGAATCGCGATGTGTTGCGTTTCGACCCGGGCCGCCTGGCCCGCTTTGAGCCGAACCGGCTCGCTGCTGGCTCGCTTGACGCCAATCGCTTGGGCCAACACATGTCCGGCGAACACATGAGTCTCGGTCTGGCCTTGTTCGTCCACGGTCACGCCAAACTCGGTTCCCAGGTCGACGATTTGAGCTGTCGGCGTGCGAATCGTAAAGCCCTGGGCTAGGTCAGTTTCCGCCCGGGCGACGAGGCTTCCCACGCGCAGGCGGCCTGAGTCGGCGGTTTCTGCAGAAAACGACACGAGACCCTGGAGAAGGACTTCCGCTCCGCTAGAAAAGACCAATCGCACAAGGCCTGACTTAAGCCGAAGCGCATTGCCTGGCATGACCGCTGCCCCCCAGCCATAGGACGGTTGGCCGGCAGCCCACTCGACCTCATGCAGTTGGCTGACCCAGGCGGCCGGCTGAGGACGTACGTCGTTCACCACCACCTGCGACGAAGGCTCAGGCAGGTCCCATTTCGAGATCGCAAACACCATGGCCCCGAACATCGCAACGGCCGCGATCCAGGGTATGACACCTTCGCGGGTGAGTTGGCTGACGATTTGTCGTGCCCCGCGGATTAGCAGGCCGTCCGGCGCGCACGGTTCGTCGTCGAACTCTTGCTCCTCGTCGTCGATCAGCAGGTCTTGCGGAACACTGGGGGACGGTACAATGCAAATCGGATACTCGTCAACCGTTGAGGAAAGAAGACTCTCGTCAGCCAACGGTGCATTGCTCCGTGTCCACTTCTCGAGAAACGTCATCTCGTTGTGGATCACTTGGCCGCAAGACAATTCGCCATGGAGATCCATGTACTCGATGTACCAGGCTCTCGCCTGGGCACTGCCAAGAAGTATTTGCTGCAATCGCTTAAAGTCGTCGTCGCCGATCACCCCATCGCAGAGAGCGGCCAGCAGCGGTGAGAGATCGTCGAATCGAAGGTCTTGAGCAGTCATGGGATCGACGACGAATGCCGCTCCTGTCAATCCGGTTCAACTCATTTGGCCATTGCGACGTGTCGCTCGATGCAATGCATCAACACACGACGGATACGTTCCAACGCCTTGTACAACGTGTTCACGGGCCGGCCGCTCTGCCGGGCGATCTCCAAGACAGTCTGCGAGCCGGCGTAGCGATGTTCAATCAGCGATCGATCCCGTGGCGGCAGCTTTTCGAGGCAGCCGGCCAGGGCACGCCGCCTTGCTTGAAGCAACTCTTCACCGGCCGACCGCTCCTCGGCGATTGTCTCCAGCAAAGCATCGCTAAAACGCAGACGATCCCGGCGATGCGACTGGCGATACTTGAGCACCTCGAAGTAGGCAACCCGGCATGCCCAGGCAAAGAAATTGCTTCCCGGCTGGTAATCGCCGAACTTCTGCCACAACGTAACCGACGCCTCCTGAAACACTTCTTGCGCCGCGTTGGGGTCGATGACGAGTGTCAGGATGTACTTGTAGATGCCCCGATCGTGCCGGGCGAACAGGCTGACGAATTCGACGGCTGAGTCAGCGGGGGGCATTGGCATTCCTCGGCTTGAGAGGCTCGGCCCCAGATCTCAATGGAGAGGGATTCTTCCAGAATAACAACACAAGAACGGCGGTTCTGTACTGGAAAGGCCAAGAAATCTCATGCTCCCGGCGGGACAGCCAAGTTGGGTGGGGGGCGGGGTGGGCGTATCCGCAAGTTCACACTGCGGCAACCCCCCCCCCGGGAGATGGATGGCCTATAATCTTATGGAGGGGGGCGTTGATGCGACGACTCACGTCACTTCGGCTCCGCGTAGAAATAAGTCGGACAATTTCATGGAAGCAACGGCGGCTGTCTGGTAAGGTTGAACGCGGACGCAAACGCTGCAAGGCAGCCTTTGCTTCCATGAATCTCAAGCCCGAAACACCTTACGCTCCTTGCAGAGTAGAAGTATGAAGAAGCAAGGCCTGCTACGCGTCTTGCTTCTTCAGAATCGCCCAACTTATTGCTGCGCAGCCCCTCACAATACGTGGCGACTTCTGCCGATGCCTTTGGAATTTTTCCTCTTCATCCAAAGATGCTATGAAAATGACACTTGTACGACAGGATGTAACTTGGCTTAGCCGTCTGTCGATATCGCGTTCCTGGAAGGGAGCATTCAAGGGCAGCAAACTGTGGTGGTTACCGACGACAGTCCTTCTTTTGACAATCGGCTTGGTATTTGCGAAGCAGGCCTCGCGTGTTGAAGCGGACGAAGCGGTCGCAGTCTCCGTCTCCTCGAATCTCCATGGCACGCGCCAACTGCCGGCAGCCTGCCGCATCGAGGTTGTCGAGAAAGGCAGCGGCTGGCCCGTGCCGCTGGTCGAGTTGCGCACGACGCACAACGTGCGTCTAGTTACCGACAACGCCGGCCTGATTGCGTTGGACTTGCCGGAATTGATGGGACGCGACACTTGGTTTGAGGTGATTGGCCACGGATACAGAGTCCTCCCGGACGGCTTCGGCATGCGTGGCGTGCGGCTTGTGCCAGAGCCGGGCAAGACGCTGCGTGTGGAAGTCGAGCGGACCATCATCGCCCGGCGCATGGGGCGACTCACCGGAAGTGGTATCTTTGGCGAGAGTCAGAAGCTCGGGCTCGAGCGCGACTGGCGTGAATCAGGTGTCTTCGGCTGTGATAGCGTTCAGAACGCCGTGCATCGAGGGAGACTCTTCTGGGCATGGGGTGATACGACGATGCCGGATTATCCGCTGGGCATTTTTCATATGACTAGTGCCACAAGCGACGTACAGGCGTTGACGTCCTTCGAGCCACCGGTGCGTCTGCGGCTTGACTATTTCACCGACGCAACAGGAAGACCGCGCGGCGTCGCCGAAATGCCTGGCAGCGGCCCGACCTGGGCCAGCGGCTACGTCAGTCTGCCCGACAAAACCGGTAAGCCTCATCTGGTCGCTTCCTATGTGAAGATCAAGCCGCCGCTGGAAGCCTACCAAGCAGGGCTAGCTGTCTGGAATGAGGAGCGACAGGCGTTCGAGCCCCGGCGTGTGCTATGGACCAAATCCGAGGCCTCGCCGAAGCCACCGCCGTTTCCCGAAGGACAGCCGGCGTTCTGGAAAGATGAAACAGGCAAGCAGTGGGTGTTTTTCGGCATCAACTTCCCTACGCTGCGCTGCCCAGCAACGTTCGAGGCGTGGCAGGACGCGACAACGTGGGAGTCGCTCAAACCGCAGACAACCGTGCCGGCCGCAGGCGGCGAGTCCATCACACCGCACAGTGGTTCAATCGCCTGGCACCCGTGGCGCAAGCGCTGGGTTACCGTGTTCATGGAAGCGTTAGGCAAGCCCAATGCGTTCGGTGAACTATGGTATGCCGAGGCCGATACGCCGCAAGGACCATGGGGGCCTGCGGTTAAAGTGCTCACCCACGAAAACTACACGTTCTATAACCCGCGGCTGCATCCCGAATTCACGCCCGACGGCTCGCCGATGCTTTTCTTCGAGGGGACCTACACCACCTTGTTCAGCGACAACAAACAGCCGACGCCGCGGTATGACTATAACCAAGTACTCTACCGGCTCGATCTTGACGATCCCCTCCTCAAGCCGGCGCAGGGCCAATAAAGGGGCGGCCGAAGAATTACTTCCGCGTTTTGCGTGCAAAGGGAGGGACTGCCCCAAGAGAAACGCAAGCACTGTCTACGGCTCGTACAGTTCGAGTTCCCAGATCCGCGAAGTCCCCTCCTTGGACTCTTGCACCAAGAGTCGGACCCGCTGCGTCGTGACCGGTTTGAATCGGCACTGCCAGTCCACCTCGCTATTCCCACGCGTGGCGGTTTCCGGAATGTCGAGCCAGCCTTTGCCGTCAAACCTTTGCAGGACGAAATCCGAGATGGGGGCGACAACTCCTTCCCCCGTGCGATAACCGGAAATCATCCTCGCTGCGGTGATCGTCTTGGGCTCCGCCCAACGCAACTCGATCCAGTGAGGCAACGGTCCCTTGCTCACCCAGCAGATCTCGTTGCTGCTGGTGTCGGCCGCCCCATCGACCACCAACCCCGCCGGATGCCCTTCCGAATCTTGATCGCCGGAGCTCTTGGCCGGGGTTCCCAAAGCGATATTCGCGCCGACCTGATGGGCGAATGCCGCCGCCGGATGGGCTGTGCTCTTGGTCGGTTGCCAAAGTGATTGTTTGAACTCGTCGAGATACTGCTCGTAAACCGCCCGGGGATCGACATCGTGTTTCTTGCAAATTGCCGCCGCGCGACCGAGCACCTCACCCATTAATCCGCCGGTGGCCATCACGCGGACCGTGCCGAGGGCTTCGTGCGTCACACTCACGTTGCGTCCCGCCATCATTAGGTTGGGTACATTGCGGGAATAGAGGCAACGGTACGGCACGGGATAGGGATTTTTTGTAAACCGGGTGAACTGGGCCACCGAAATGAACGGATTCTCCGGGGCCGCCTCCATGTACTTCTTGTTCGGATAATGCAGATCGATCGACCAGGTCGAAGAAACACAGCCGTCCGGGAAATCACGGCCTGAGACCACATCCTCTTTGGTTAACACCACGTCACCCAAGAGCCGCCGCGACTCACGTTTGCCGGCGATGGCTGCAGCCCAGTCAAGCCGATAAGTGGGATAGAGATTCTTGACGTTTTTCATGCAATCCCAAGCGCCGTACATCGCTCGGAGGTTGTGGTCGCGAATCGCTTCGGCTTCTTCAATCGTGTCCAGATCAAACCCGCTTTCCCAAAACCATTGCCCCAGTTGCTTCAACTCGGTGGGGAAAGGCTTATCGGTCAGGTCCAAGGCCCACTCGCAACGAGGAAACGGCGACGGAACGCCGGTGTCCACCGGATGCCAGAGATTGCTTGTGCCCATGTGCCCCTTGGCCGTCGTCTCATAGTCGGCGCCGGCCAGGAATCCGACGGTCCCGTCCCCCGTGTTGTCGACGAACCAGCGGCCAACGAAACGCGAACGCCGCCCGGTAAGAATGCTTTTGGACACGACGGCCTGAATCCGTCCTCCCTTCATTTCCACGCGATCAACGTGCTCGTTGAGGAACAGCTTCAGATTCTTCTCGGCCTGGACTACTCTGAGTTTCACCTCGTCGCCATACGCCTCGGCCGGACCGGGGCAGAATTTGGGCCGGGTAAACATCTCAGCCACGATCTCGCCAATCACCGGATATGGTGGCACTTTGAACCGACCGCCGATCCATACCCGAACCTCGGAACTGCTGTTGCCGCCGAGCACCGGTCGGTCCTGGACCAGGGCCACACTCAATCCGAGTCGGGCGGCCGATACAGCCGCTGTACAGCCCCCCAACCCGCCACCAACTACGACCAAGTCGTAGGCCCCTGCTTCGTCCGGCTTTTCAGGCAAACACAGCAATTGATGGCGGAACGCTTCTGAAGCTTTCAGCTCGTTGGGCGGTACCAAGCCGCCGTCCGTGGTCAACACGATCGCATCGCAACGTCCTTCAAAACCGGTCAGGTCGTGCAGAGCAAGAGTCACCTCCGCCTTGTCGATCCTCACCGTGCCACCATCGTGCCAGAACCAGTCGGCCCCTTTTGTACCGAAGGTCTCCGTCAGTGGCTTGCCGTTGACAAGTAGTTGGAATTTGCCGGGCGCGCCTGGTGCGTTCCAACGGGCAACCCAATCCTTCGTGCGCACCCAAACTCGATATTCCCCCGGTTCGGCCAGCGTGACCGTCGTGGTCGCATCGGCGACCGGCCGGCCTAGCCCGTGGGCCAACAAATAGGCCGAACCCATCACGTCCATCGACTGCTGATCGACGAGCCATCCACCGTGGTCGGCAAAACTCTCAGCTTCCACCAACACCGTAGCGGCATTGGCTTGCGTGAGAATCACCGCAAGCAAGAATAGGGGGAGAACGACTTTTCGTATGTCACAACAATCCTTGCTCATAATCTAACCCTGTCTGAAGAGTCAGCGTAGGACACACTTGCGGCTGGGAAGCTGCGGGTATCTTGCCTGCGGAAAGCCCCGATTCTATCCTCCCAAACGCCCGATTGACAAGCGATTCAACTATCCCTCCACAGTCGCAGGGCGTCAAGAAAAACCGTGAAAATGCTTCTCTTTCGGAGCAAACCCGTTTATACTAAAAGTAGGTGGGATCTCCCCATGACACAAGGGGGTTAGTTGGGATGCCCCCCATGTATTAGGAGCGGTTGACGAAACGAATTCGCTTGGGAAAAGAACCTGCTTGGTGGTAATACGATCTTTCATCGATGGGAGGTCAATCATGAAAGAGGCTACCCGGGAAGAACCCAAGATTGTCGCCGCTGCTGAGCGGCAAATGCGGGCGTGGGACATGGCTCACCAAATCGCCGACCGGATGCTTCGCTTGGATCCGGACCATGGACGGGGCAGAAAGGTTGGGCCGTATATCTCGATTTCGCGGGAAGCAGGGGCCGGGGGGGAAGAACTGGCCCAACTGCTCGGACAAAAGCTGGGCTGGGAAGTCCTCGACAAGGAACTGGTGGACAAAGTCGCCGAGCATTTCCGCCTCTCGCGTCCCATGCTCGAGTTGGTCGACGAGACGAAATCGACCTGGGTCCATGATGTCCTCGGGCCGTGGGTCGATCCCAAGCTGATTTCGCACGAGAAGTACGTTGTCGATCTCGGCCGGGTTATCATCTCGGCTGCCCGACAGGGCCATGTCATTTTTGTCGGCCGGGGAGCACAGTTCATTCTGCCTCCGGAAGCAGGCATCTCCATACGGTTAATCGCCTCGGAGAAATTCCGCGTCGAGCGGGTGGCTGTCGTCATGGACTCCACTCCCGAGCAAGCCCGGCACTATATTGCCACAATCGACCGTGACCGGCGAGAATTCGTCAAACGTTTCTTCCGCCGTGACATCGAAGATCCGCACCTTTACGATCTGATTATCAATGTCGAGCGCGTGGGCCTGCCCGCCGCCGCCAATCTGATTGTCGAAAGCTGCCGCCAACGCGGCTTCCTCCAATCCACCTGATCGGCGCCTCATGCCGATCAACCAGCGCGGCGGTTGCCGCGTGAAGTAAGCCCAACCAACCCCCCATCCGCATGAGTTTGTCTAGGGCAGCTTTTATGGTAGCCTTAGACGAGAATCTGTAGCTCTCGCCCACCGACTGAGTCCTCAGGAAGCAGACAGAAACCTGCCCCCCTCATTCTGGCGAGCAGTTCCGATCCCAGTTCTGCCGGAGTCTCCACGTTCCACTTGGGCAAAATCCTTGCTCCGCGAAGTGACAACAAGCCATGATGACGCGATTCGAACATTCTTATGTGTTGGATGTGATGTCGGACGATCACCCGGGCATCGTGGCGGCGGTCACGGAGGCTGTTGAATCGCTCGGCGGCAATATCGATGCTTGCAGCCAGACGGTCCTCGGCGGGTATTTCACCCTGATTATGATTGTCAGTCTTCCGCAACCTATCGAAGCGGACAAGCTGGCCGAACGAGTCCGCGTGGCGGGGAACGCTCATTCGCCGTTTCAGGTAATGGCACGTCCCCGGCAGTTGCCTGAAAGTTTCCGGCCGAAAACCTCCTACGATCGCTTCGTCATCACTGCCTTTGGCAAGGACCAGCCCGGCATTGTGCGGCGGTTCAGCCAGTATCTGGCGGGCAAAGACATCAATATCGTCGACCTCTTCGGCGACCGCAGCGGTGACGAATTCGTGCTCATCGGTCAATTGGAGGTTCCCGAACATTGGGACATCCGCATGCTCCAGACCGACTTGGAGCAGATGGGCGCGGAACTCGGTTTCACCGTGAAACTGCAACATGAGAACGTCTTTGTGGCCACTAACCAGTTACGTCTGATTTGTAGCACTGCGAAAGCCTGACACCCCGAACCGATCCGCAAATGCTCCGCACCGACGAAATCCTGTCGACCATCCACATGTTGCACGCCGAACATCTCGACGTGCGGGCCGTTACGCTGGCATTGAATATCGAAGACTGTGCCGCGCCAAGCGTCGACCACGTCTGCCGCAAGCTGTACAACAAGATCACGTCCAGGGCAAGCCGGCTCGTGGAGATCTGCGACCGCGTAAGCTGCAAGTATGGGATCCCCGTCACCAATAAGCGTTTAGCGATCTCACCAATCGCCACGCTCTTGGCCGGGCATGGCCATGCGGCAGCCGTGCAGGTAGCCCAAACGCTCGACAAAGCGGCCGCCGACTGCGGCGTCGATTTCGTCGGTGGGTTCACAGCCCTGGTACACAAGGGGATCTCCGCAGGCGACGCGGTCGTAATGAATTCGCTCCCCGATGTGCTAGCCCAGACCGTGCGCGTCTGTGCATCGATTAACGTTGCCTCGCGCAAGGCGGGGATCAACATGGATGCCATCCATCAGATGGGCCACATCATCCTGCAAATCGCCAAGGCCACCGAAGCCCAGCGTGGTTTTGGTTGTGCCAAGCTCGTAGTGTTCGCCAACATCCCCGAAGACAACCCTTTCATGGCCGGAGCCTATATGGGGGCGGGCGAACCCGAAGCGACGATCAATATCGGGGTCTCGGGCCCCGGCGTGGTTGGGAGCGCCTTGAAACGCCGCGTGGCCTTGGATTCCAAGCTGACCCTGGGCGATCTGGCCGAGGAGATCAAGATCACCAGCTTCCGCGTCACTCGGGTCGGCGAACTGATTGGCCGCGAAGTGGCTGCGGAACTGAACGTCGCCTTCGGAATCGTCGACCTGTCACTGGCCCCAACGCCGACAGTCGGCGACAGTATCGGCGAGATTCTCAAAACCCTGGGGATCGGCCGTATCGGCGCTCCCGGCTCCACGGCGGCCGTGGCCCTGCTCAACGATGCCGTCAAGAAGGGCGGGCTGTTTGCCTCCAGTTCCGTCGGCGGGCTCAGTGGGGCCTTTATCCCGGTCAGTGAAGACGCCGCCTTGGCCGAAGCGGTCGGCGCCCATCATCTGGTGCTCGAAAAGCTCGAAGCCATGACGAGCGTCTGCTCAGTCGGCCTCGATATGATCGCTATCCCGGGCGATACGCCTGCGGAGACAATCGCTGCGATCATCGCCGATGAAATGGCGATTGGCGTAATCAACAATAAGACGACTGCTGCCCGACTGGTCCCTGTCCCCAACGGAAAAGCTGGCGATGTGGTTGACTTCGGTGGCCTCTTTGGCTCCATGCCGATCATTGAAGTCCGCAACGCCGGCGCGAGTGACCAATTTGTTCATTTTGGCGGACGCATCCCCGCCCCGCTTCAGTCGTTGGGGAATTAGTTCTCTCGGCCGGGAAAGCCCGCCCTACATTCGAATCCCGAACGGGTCTGGCGTAAATCCGAAAGGCAAAAAGGCCAGAGTAAGCCAGCCGAGTGCGATGCGCCACGTACCCAGCGATATCTCGTCGTCGCCGGTCGGCGGATGCCTCGGCCCCATGAACATTAGCAGTACCAGCATCAGTGTCCACCAGTAGTACTGAAACAAGACGACCAGCCCGATCGCTCCCAGCAAAATCAACGTGGCAATCCAGTGGGCTCGCCCACGCAACAGCGCATAGAGCACGTGCCCCCCGTCAAGTTGTCCGATCGGGAACAGATTCAAGGCCGTAATCAGCATCCCCACCCAGCCGGCCATTGCCATTGGGCCAATGTAGATCGTCTGATGCTCCGGAATCGAACCAAAATGTAACCAGCCGAGCAGCTTGAACAGGAGCGGTTCGCCCAACTGGTGCACTCCCATTTCCGGAAACGGATTGATCGGCCCCAATCGCGAATCGAAAACCAACCCAAGATAACAAAAAGCCAGCGTAGGAATCAGACCGGCTAAGGGGCCAGTAATACCAATATCAAACAATGCGCGACGGTTGGTAATGCTTGATGACATCCCAATCACCGCCCCGAGTGTGCCAATCGGCGGAACTGGTACGGGAAGAAAAAACGGTAGGCTGGAATACACCCCGTATCGTCTGGCCTGCACATAATGTCCCGCCTCGTGGCAGACCAAGATTGTCATCAAACAGAGAGCATAAACCGATCCGCCAATCAAATAAGTACTACCGCATGTTGCTAGAAACAGCAGTAGCGGCAGCACCCACCGCCTGCGAAAAGCTTGTGGCTGAGGTGATGGCTGTTCCGAAACCGGTTCCGGAAGCACGTACAAAACCACCTCATCGAGAGGATTGGTTTCTCCATTTCCCGCAACCGACACATCTTGACAAGGATTGTTCTCACTCATGGGTCTGTTTATTCTACCTCTTCAAGGGCTTTGGGCAAAGGCGACGAGACAAGGGGAAGGCAGCTACTGGCAGACCAAGTCTGTTTCTTAACCACAATGAAAGCCCCGACCAACCGAATACCCCTCCATTGAGGAGGATCCCTCATGCTCAACCGCTACTTCGGCCTCTCCCAACATGGGACCAATGTCCGCACGGAACTGCTTGCCGGTCTGACCACCTTTCTGACCATGGCCTACATCATCTTCGTCCAGCCAGCCGTCTTGTCGGGGAGCCTATTCGGCACCCCAACGGGAATGGACTTCGGCGCGGTGACCACGGCCACGTGCCTATCGGCCGCGTTGGCCACGGGCATTATGGCCCTCTACGCTCGCTACCCGATTGCCCAGGCCCCTGGAATGGGGCAGAACTTCTTCTTCGTCTTCTCGGCCCTGCCGGCGGCTGCGGTCCTGATAGCCAGTGAAACGGCCGCTGGGCGGCTTCAACCCGGTCAGACCAGCCCTTGGCAAATCGCGCTGGGTGTGGTCTTCCTCTCTGGCGTACTGTTCATCCTCCTGTCGTTTTTTGGCGTACGCGAATTGATCATGGACGCCATCAGCCCCAGCATGCGCAATGCGATTGCCGTAGGCATCGGGTTGTTTATCGCTTTCATCGGCCTGCAAAATGCCGCCGTGATCCTCAAAGATCCGGGAACAGGCCTAAAGCTGAACCCGCGTTTCGACTCGCCTGACTTGGTCGTATTCTTCTTCGGCCTCCTGCTGACCGCCGGCCTCTACGCGCGGCGAGTCCGTGGGGCGATCCTCTGGGGCATTCTGGCAACCACGGTGCTCTCCATAGTGCTTAGACTGGGCCTGCCCTGGTTACCCGCGCAGATAAGCCAGGCAAAGCTGATCACAGACTCCATGCTGATGACCCGCTTCCAGATCGCCACCGACGTAGTCTCGGCCGTCCCTTCGATGGCGCCGACGTTCCTGAAAATGGACCTTTCCCGGGCACTGGCTTGGCCGATGGTCCCCTTTGTGCTGATCTTCCTGTTTATGGTCGTTTTCGACACCCTGGGCACCCTGGTCGGCGTCAGCGAACGGGCCGGCCTGATCGAAGACAACCGACTCCCGCGTTTGCGCCAGGCGTTCCTGTCTGACGCGCTGGGCTCGGTTATCGGCGCGGCATTTGGCACCAGCACGGTGACCAGCTTCATCGAAAGCACGGCGGGTGTCGAACAAGGTGGACGCACCGGCCTGACGGCCCTCACCGTAGCTGTCCTGTTCCTGGCGGCCCCATTCTTCAGTCCCTTGATCGCGATGGTCGGCAGCTACCCGCCAATCACAGCGCCGGCGCTGGTGGTCGTCGGGTCGTTGATGATGCAGGGCATAACGAAACTTGACTGGTCGAACTATGCCGAGGTTATCTCAGCATTCCTGGTGATCCTCGGAATTCCTTTGAGTTACTCGATCGCCGACGGATTGGCCCTGGGTTTCATCGCCTACCCGATCGTCAAGCTGATTGCCGGCCAGGGCCGCGACGTCAAATGGCTCACCAACGTGATGGCCGCCGTGCTACTGGTCTACTTCATCGCCGTCCGCGCCCAACTCGGCTGACCCGAGCATCAACCAGGACGAGGTGGTATGGAACGGCTCCAAATCAACCGATCAAGCAGACGGGTTCGAGTCCTTTCCTCAAGCCTCCTGCTAGTGCTCACGATAATTACGTACAGCCCAGCCCACTGGACAGCGCAAGGTGAAACGGGCACCATATATATGCTGGCACGATTGCCGGCTTGGCCGTTACGATCGATACCCGCTGGCTATGAGGCGTTGGTTATCGCTCCGTGCAAATTACCGTCCGCCCCACCGTGCCAACCACGGTGGATCGGGCCGTATCCGTCTAATAGTAGGTGAATTCCCCCGATTTGTATTTTTCAATTCCGACTCTGCAATCTCTTCCGCAACACCATGTCGCATCCCACTGTTCCCCCGCAAGCCATCCTCATCACCGGCGCATCAAGCGGCATCGGTGAAGCCTGTGCCGTCGAACTCGATCAACGTGGCTTCCTTGTGTTCGCCGGCGTCCGCCGTGAGGAGGATGCGGAGCGGCTGCGGGAAAAGGGATCCCCGCGACTCACACCGATCATGCTCGACGTCACCCAGACCGATTCGCTCACTGCCGCGGTGGAGACCGTTCGCCGCATGGTGGGCCAGTCCGGTTTGTTGGGCCTGGTTAACAACGCGGGCATCGTCGTGGCCGGTCCTCTGGAACTCCTCCCACTCGAGCAGCTTCGTCAACAGTTCGAAGTGAACGTCTTCGGCCCCATCGCGGTCACGCAAGCCTTTCTCCCACTCTTGCGACTTGCACGAGGCCGGATTGTCATGATGAGTTCTATCAGCGGTCGGATCGCCGCACCGTATGTCGGGCCCTATGCCGCCTCAAAGCACGCCCTGGAAGCCCTGAGCGATTCCTTGCGGCTGGAATTGCGAGATTGGAACATCTCGGTTTCTCTCGTCGAACCGGGGAGTGTCAAAACGCCGATCTGGCAGCGGACTCGGATCCAGGCTCAGCAGATGTTCCAACGCCTATCAGAGGAGGGACATCGACTCTACGACACAAACCTCCAAATGGTCCAAGCCTATACCAATCGGACAGCCGCGGGGGGAATGCCGGTCCAGTGGGTAGTGCGTAGCGTCGTCCATGCGCTAACGGCTCGAAAGCCGAAGGCCCGCTATCCGGTCGGCTTTGCAACCCAGGTCTCGCTTCAGGTGCTCAAGTTCCTGCCTGTCAGGCTTCGCGACTGGCTTATCCGTCGGGAAATGGGACTTCCGTAGACACTTGCCTCCGGGCAAATCCCCTACCGCTCCCTCTCTCTCCGACGGCCCTCCCCCCGGTTATTGTCAGAACGCCTTGGCTGCGCTAGAGTTGTTTTGGTGGGGATGGGGGATACTAGCCGTATGAATAGGTGACGCGGCGGCATCCTCTCCCTGCTTCTACCTTCTCTTCTTCAGACTTCATTTTGGTAGGAATTCAATCATGATACACTCTGCAATCCTCAGTTCATTGTGGAGCGTTGGACTACTGTTGATGGCAGGTACGGTCTCCAACGCATCGACGTCGGAAACCATCACGGGCTTCGACAAGTCTGCCAGGCCTCATTTGGCCCAAAACCTCTTCGCCGTCCTCCCCGGCAATACCAGTGATGGTCTCTTGCTCGTTCAGGGACCCAGAAGTGGTAGTGCCAGCAGCATGGGAGGTTCCCGAGGCATGGTGGGAAGTGGCCGAGGTATGATAGGCAGTGGTCCGGCCATTGGCGGCGGGTTTAGCGGTTCCCGTCAGGCATTCCATCCAGGTTTCGGCTACAACAGGCCTCGCCACGACTATTATTACCCCCGTCACCTCCATCACCGTCCTTGGTACTATCACTATCCGTACTACTATGGTTACCCGTACTCTTCGTACTATGCCCCCAGCTATGTCTACGACTACTCATATCCGTCCTACCCCGAGTCTGTGCCTCAAGCAACGGAGCCGGCTCCGACCTTCACTCCCAACCCTTTGCCAGCGGCAGCCAACATCCAAGTGGTCAATCCACCCGAAAACCGTGTCGCATTGTCGTTTACGTTGAACGGCCAAACAATCACTCTCCAACCCGGTCAGACACGTGATCTCCAAAGCGATCGGTCGTGGATCATCGAGTTCGACCGCGGGGGACAGTTCGGGCTCGCACGCTACAGTCTCGAACCGGGGGTCTATGTGTTCACGCCGACCGACAAAGGCTGGGAACTCTACCATCAAACGCCACCGACAATTCAGGGCGGCCAGATTCCCACCGGAGCCTCGCCATTCTCTGGTGGAACCAGCAGCCAATTTTCCCTCCCAAGCAGTAGCTTTCCAGGCAATTTCTCCAACCAGTAAACGTTGATATCGTTACTGCGTCACCAACCGGGGCGATCGGTTCACGATTGCCCTGTTTGGATAGGGCCATTTCGGTACCCGTCTACCCCATTCTTGCCAGACTGAACAGACTCCCATATTTGCCCAAATCTCCCTTCTACTTCTTCCGTGGCGTTCCACGGGGGGACTCTTGACGGCACCCCACTGTATCGATCAAACTTTCCTAACATTCTCGGGCGAGCCGCCACGAGCCGGCCAATAGGCCCAACACAGTGTTTACGGTCGATCGTGGCTGGATGCCGTGATATAAATACTTTGAATATTTGCTCTTACGCTATCCGGAGGGCGTGGGAATGAATCGTCGCGACGGGCTGACCGCCCTGACTGGAAGCATGCTTCTCCTAATGTTAGGGGGGTGTAGCCAGTCGACGGCAGGCTCCGGCGAACCGACGCAGACCATCATCCGTGTGGAAGGTTCGGATACAATGGTCAATATTGCGCAGGCTTGGGCTGAGACATACCACCTGCAACACAGCGGTGTCAGTGTACAAGTCCTTGGTGGGGGCTCGGGTGTCGGCATCGCCAGCCTGATTGACGGCAACTGCGATCTTGCCAACACCAGTCGCAAAATGACCACCAAGGAACTCGAAGCGGCCAAAGCGAAGCACGGAATTGAGGCGATCGAGCATATCGTAGGGTATGACGCCCTGGCCATTTGCGTCCATAAGGCGAATCCATTGGAATCAATCTCGTTGGAGGAGCTTGCGGATATCTTCGGCGATGGCGGGCCGATGACCCAATGGAGCCAGTTGGGCGTTACAGGTCCCTTGGCCGCCAAGCCGATTGTTCGCGTCAGTCGACAGAACAGCTCCGGAACTTACGCCTATTTTCGTGAGGCCGTGCTCGGTAAGAAGCGAGACCTCAAACTGGGCTCAATCGACCAAAGCGGTTCCAAAGATCTTGTCACCTTGGTCGCCCGCACGCCACAAGCAATCGGCTATAGTGGCATGGGTTATATGACAGATGAGGTGAAGGTGTTGAAGGTCTCCAAACGCAAAGGGGAGCCTGGAATTGCCCCAACGGTCGGTAACGTCAACAATGGCACCTATCCTCTGAGCCGTCCATTGCAGATCTACACTCTCGGTCAACCCACCGGACCGATCGAACAGTATCTTGCCTGGATCCACGGCCCGGAGGGACAAAAAGTCGTCTTGGAACTGGGCTACGTGCCGAGTGGAGCGACGGACTCGCCGGCAGGGAGGCACAACTAGGGGCAGTCGAGGCAACGGCGGAAGGGTTTCCCTGGTCACTTCCCTTCCGTTCCTTCGGAGACGCCGCTTGGATCAGTCCCTTGACAAGTATATGAGTAGTACCAGTTCAACTTCCCAACCCGAGCAATCCCGATCGTTCCGGCTCGGGCAGTATGTCCACATTGCGGCGGATCGCGTGGAACCCGTCGTCGAGTGGCTCATCCGGCTTTGCGGTTGGAGTTCGATTTTCTTCGTCTTCGCCATCTTTGTGTTCGTATTTCGCGAAGCGGCCCCCATGCTTTCGGGACGTCTCGACCTGATCGAGTTCTTCACAAGTCCGGTCTGGCAACCATCGTCTGCGGTTCGCGAGCAATACGGCATCCTGGCCCTGCTGATCGGGACAATCTCGGTAACCCTCCTGGCAATGCTCTTAGCCGTCCCTCTCGGCTTGGGGGCGGCAATCTACATCTCCGAATTCTGCCAAGGCCGATTCAAAGAAGTGCTCAAAATCCTCATCGAACTCCTGGCGGCCATTCCGTCCATCGTCTGGGGATTCGTCGGCTACATGGTGATCGGCCCGATCATTCTCAACCTCACCGATGCCTCGGTCGGCGTGAATCTCCTGAACGGCGGGATCATCCTCGCCCTGATGAGTATTCCGATCATTGTCTCCGTGGGCGAAGACGCCCTGAAAGCCGTTCCCGATTCCTACCGCGAAGCGGCCCTCTCGCTCGGTGCCAGCCGTTGGGAGATCGTCTATCGCGTCCTCTTTCCAGCGGCTAAAAACGGTCTCCTGGCGGCCGTCCTGCTCGGAGTCGGCCGCGCGATCGGTGAGACGATGGCCGTGTTGATGGCCACCGGACACGCCGTCCAAATTCCCCACAGCCTCGTTGATCCGATTCGCACACTCACCGCCACCATCGCCGCCGAATTGGGCGAGGCAGTTGCCGGAGGGGATCACTACCGTGTTTTGTTCTTGATCGGCGTGGTCTTGTTTGCTGTAACATTTGTTGTCAACCTTACTGCCGACTTAGTGGTTAAAGGGATTCGCAATGAAGGAAACCACTAAGCCCACTCGGTTGCTCCAATACACCCTCTCAACGACTCGCAATGGTCACCTCGTCGAGAGTCTCGGCTCGTTCCCGACCTTGGAGGAAGCATTCCAGGCGATCGCCAAACAACCGGCCAATGATTCGGCCGCGTGGGCCAAGGTCTCGGTCCCGTGGCACCTGGAAGTCACCTGCAGTTTCGCCAACACGCGGTCACGGTCTCGCCGGAAACCGCAACGACTGTTCTACGTCAATGCGCGCGCCTTCGGCGACGGCGGCGACGGAACCGAACTGTCGCCCTGGTGGGGGCTCCCTGAAGCAGCTCAAGAGTTGACGCGTCTCCACCGCAACGGCCAACTGACGCTCGAACCAGGCCAACGGCTCCGAATCATCCACCGCGAGACGTTCACCCCGACCACACTGGAAAAGCGAAAGAGAATCAAAGAGGCGATTGCCGAGTTGGTCTTTATGGCAATGGCCTTGATCCTCGTGCTTCCCGTATTCGGAATCCTCGGCTACCTGCTGGTTCAAGCCTGGCCAGCCCTTTCCCTGGAATTTATCTTCCAAAACCCGAAAAACTTCATGACCACCGGCGGCATATGGGCTCCCCTAGTGGGAACGTTCTTCCTTGTGCTGACCTCACTCTTGGTTGCCGCTCCGGTAGGAATCCTGGCCGGCGTCTATTTGAACGAATATGCCCGCGACAACTGGTTGACCCGAATCATCAACCTCGCCGTGATGAATCTGGCCGGTGTGCCGAGCATTGTGCACGCGTTGTTTGGTGTCGGCGCGTTTGTCCTTTTCGCTGGGATGGGGCGTTCGCTGTTGGCCGCCTCGTGCACCCTGGCCGTAATGACCCTTCCGGTGATCATCACCAGCACCCGCGAGGCGCTGGCTTCCGTCCCCATGGCCTTCCGCGAAGCCTGCTGGAACATGGGCGCCACTCGCTGGCAGACGATCCGCACCATCGTATTGCCCAACTCGATCAGCGGCATCCTGACCGGCGTGATCCTTCAGGTATCCCGGGCGGCCGGGGAAACCGCCCCGATCCTTTTTACCGGGGCCGTGTTCTTTGTGCCGATCGCTGATCACGGCTGGGATTCGTTCGTTCCCTATGGTTTGCACGACCGCTGCATGGCCCTCTCCATGCATCTGTTCACCCTTTGCACCCAGGTCCGTGGCGTTTCGGAAGCAACCCAATACGGTACGGCCGTGGTGTTGATCGGGCTGGTGTTGGCCGTCAACAGCTTCTCCATCGGCCTGCGGATGTATCTCCGCTCGCGCAAGAAGTGGTAGGCCCGCCCATGAATCCACACATCCGCTTCAACCAAGTCACCGTCAGCTATGGCCCGAAAGTCGCCCTGCGCGACATCAGCCTGGACATCCCTGAGAAGCAGATCCTGGCGATCATCGGTCCGGCCAACTCGGGGAAGACGACGCTACTGAAATGCATCAACC
>CAZLDQ010000017.1:0-9848 GCA_964558295.1 uncultured Planctomycetaceae bacterium
GTTTCATGCTACGGCTCCTTCCTTCGGTTGGTCCCAAAGGCAGGGAGCCGTAGCAACTTTTCGCTACTCAGGTAATTTCAAAACACGTTCTCAGCGCCGCCAGATCGGGCGTCGCGACGCCCTGGAGCGAAAGCCGCATCCTCGCCCCGGTGGCGTCCTCCCATTCCACGGTGCATGCACAAGGCCCGACCGAGGAAGGACCGGCCAACTCCAGAAACGCCCCCGCCATGCGTCTTTCCGTCGGCCCCGCCTCCGCCGCGGCGTGCTGCTCGAGCCGCTCCTTGAGGCGGTAGTAATCCAATCGCAGCGTCCGAGCGGTAGGATGGAGGCCATGCCTGCCGGCCGTCCTCACCGCGACGTCCCACAGCGTGTCGGGGATGCGCGAGCGCGGCCGGTGCGTCTTTCGCCAGCGATCAAACTGCCGTCGAACAACCTCCAGCTTGGCGGGAAGGCCCCCAGTCTTGCAAGTCTTCATCAGCTGTTCTCCTCACTATCATGATCCGACAGCCAATGATATCACACCCTTCAAAGCAATCCATGCACGCCTGCCGAAAGGACACGTTACTTCCGGCTCTCGATATCGAAGGTGAAGTCGTTCGCCCCGGCGCGGACTTCAACGATCTGCGTGCTCTTGGTGTTGAACTCCGGGGGGATCAATTCCGTGGAGGTCAGCCCCGAGACTTCCGGTCCGGGGGCATCCGTAGGCGAGCTGGAATGCCGACGTCCCGAACTGGACGCATGGATTCGGACAAGGTACTTACCCGGCGGAAGTCCCGTCTCTCCCGGAATCATGTACTGCCCTCCCACAATCATCGCTCCGCTGACAATCGACGGTTGCCCGTCTTGCGGCTCGAAGCGAATGCTTCCTCGCTCCAGCGGAGCGCCGTTGAGCGTCACGCGACCGGTAACCGGCAATCGCCCCTGCGAATCATAGCCGCCGCATCCTTCGCACGCGAGGATTCCCAGCACAATCAGGCAAAGCCCCGATGTTTTCCAGGTACGCATCTGTCCGTCCTTTCTCAACGCTTTGATCAGAATCGACCGAGACAACGCCCAGGTCGATTGTCGTGTCGTCTAGAACTCGCCTAACATCTCTCCCCCCTGAGTACTGCCCAAGCGGTTCCAGGTGCTCCACTCGATTGTCGACGTGAAAAACCGCACGGAACCATCACACATCGCCCCCTGAACTCCGCCCGGATGACGACTCCGTGCGGCAAGGGTCTCGGGCATCGAACTGGTGGCCCCGACACAAGGAAAACCAGGATTGGCGTTCGCGTTGCAGTAGCTTGCCGACGCGGTGACGTCGGGCTGGGAAGAGTTGGGGGTCAAATACGTCTCGAAATGGCATCCCGAGCCCCACCAGGCGAACCCGCGGAGGTCACGAGGGTCGGTGTCGGGGCCCTGGCCTTGGATCGTCTCTGAGAGCATGAGCGTGTTGCTCAGACCGTCGGTGATGGTGGAGAAGGCGTAGGACAGCGAAGGATTACCACCAGAGAACGGCGTTCCGGCAAAAATCACCCCATTGTAATCCCGAGTTTGGTATCGCCCGGTATTCCCCATGTTGACCACATAGTTGTGGTGGGTGATCCCGCTGTAATGCGTACTCAATTGATCCGAGGGACAAGTGTACGTGCTGATCCGCTGGGTGGTGACGGGCCTGTTCGGAGTATCACCATAACGATATCCGCCGGCTGGAGTATCAAACATATTCTTGTAAGAGTACTTCTCGTAGAGTGGCATCTGCTCTATGTAAGGCATGATGCCAACCAGCCACGTCCCCCAGCAGCAACTGTACGCGCCCACGGGAAGCGTTTTCTGAACGTCATGGTAGTTATGCATCGCCAGACTGATCTGTTTGAGATGGTTGGCACACTGGCCTCGCCGCGCCGCCTCGCGTGCAGCTTGCACGGCCGGCAAGAGCAGCGAGATCAGAATGCCAATGATCGCAATCACCACAAGGAGTTCCACGAGGGTAAACCCACGGAGCTTGCCGCATCTTGGCAACGAACCGACCGATGTGCTCCCCCTCGCTCGCCACTGCCCCTTGTGCAGAATCTCCCATACGGCCCGCTCAATGCTTTGTCCCATGGTTTACTCCTGCTTCAATAAAGCTCTTGGATGATCGTATCGATGGACACTGCCATCTAGCAAGGCGTTGGCCGGTTGATCGCAACAGATCCCTGTCGCAACTCACGGTCGAGCAGATGGCGACGGCAGAGCCCTGAGCATCACATTATCGACATAGAGTTGGCGTCCTTTGGTTTTCATGAAGTGAACGGTGACCAGTTTACCGACGAATTCGGGATGCTCACTCGTGTTGAGCTTCAGCGCAGGCATCGGTTTCATCGCATTCGGTTCCGTCACACGCACGGACTGTTCGCATCGCCGCGTGGCTCCCTCGAAGGCAAACCCCACCACGCCCTCAGCATCGCGATCACTGCTGCCCAAGTCGGCGGTAAGGACGTAGGTCGTGTTGGCATCGTACGTACGAGTGGCAGGATGTCCTTGTTTGCCGTCAAACTGTGTTGAAAGCACGGACTGCGAATTCTCGAGGACGACGTATTGGTTCCCTGTGGCACCGTGGACCTCCGCACCCTTGGGCCGAACCAACGACATGGGATTCCAGTAGCGTGGATGGACGTCTCGGCGTTTGGCGGCAACCCCTTGAGGAAGGCCCTTTCCGTCCTGGGCGTGCAAACCGATGGCAGGCGTCTCAAAGGATCCGTTACAGCGGGTCGGGCTGATCAAGATGTCGGACTGAACCGGCGGCATCGCTCGGATGAAGCGATCGGTATCCGTAACCGAAACCACTTGAATCATCAGACTCGCAGCGTTCGCCGCATCCGCATCATCCCCGTCTTTGTGGACGACCTGCGCGGCCTGTCCCGAATTAAGAACGATTTCCGAAGGCGTCTGACCAGGCGACGTCGAGGCAGCCAGCTTGACCTTGCCCGAGAAGACTTGAGTCTCCACCGCACCGTCTGGCATCACTTCAACGCCAAACTCCGTACCAAGATCCATAACGGTGGCGGTTGCGGTACGGACAGTAAACCCCCTTGCCTTGGAGGACGTGGCTTTGCCGCTCAGCTTGCCCATCGAGATAAAGCCCCCGTTACAGGAGTCAACCTGATAGCACACCGGCCCCTGGAGAATCACGGTGGCACCGGTCCGATAGGTGATCTCCAACAGGCCTTCCTCCAGATGGAGCTGCCGGCCCAACCCGACGTATTCGTGCACGTCGAGGGGTTGCGAACCCTCGGCCCAGTAGCAGTCCACCATTCCTGTGACTCGGGCCACCAGATGGCGTTTCGCTGAATAATCCTGGACCAGATGAATCACAAGAAAGATCATAGCGCCAAGCGTCATCACGAGGCCGAGCGCGCCCATCACGGTCCGGCGCGATCTTTTGGAGAACAGCATTCCGATCCTGCCCCGGACACCCCGCTGGAGCGGGCCGATCGGCGTGGCCACGTCTGGCAGGAGCGAATTGGCAACACCATCCTTCAAGTTGCTGGGTAGTCCGTAGCCGCTTCCGCGAAACCGCCAGAGCATGCGGCCGTGCAGATCCATGTAGGCAGCGTAAAATAGTCTCGCATCCTCGCCTGAGCGCAGCAAGGCTTCCAGCCGTTCCTTCTGCTCGGCGTGGATCGTGCCGTCACACATCGCCTCCGTCAGCGACCACAACTCGTCATCAACCTCATCGAAGTGCCCTTCGGAAATCCGCGTCACAGAACACCCTCCTCCGCCCGAATTGCGGAATTCACACATCGAAAGAGGAGCTTCCGAATGCGCTGCAGCCGCATCGTCAACGCCGCCGACGAGATTCCCAATTCGGAAGCAATCACCTTGATCGGCTCGGAACCCAAGTAGCACCGTTCGATCAGGCCCCGCTGGTTTCCGGGCAACTTCTTCAGACAGTGCACCAGGAACTGGCTGCGCGATTCAAAGATTCCATCGGCCATCTGCCGTGTCTGGGCAATCTGCTCCAACAGATCGTCGGAAAGCCGTACCCGGCCCTGCGGGTTGCGCCGCAATACGTTGCGCACTTCATTGTGCGCCACTCCACAGGCCCAACTGAAGAAATCACGGCTTGGGTCGTAGTCCTTCCATTTCCGCCACAGAATCAATAGCGTATTCTGAAAGACATCCTCAGCGTCGTCGCGGTTGGGTAACAGGGTGACAATATAGGCGAAGACCCGGTGTTGATTCCGGACAATCTTCTCGGCAATCGCATCCCGATCGTCGCACATCCTAACCACCTAAAACAGGGCTGAGACTTGAAGAAAACAGCCTCATTCTATTTGGTATCGTGGGCAGATGGGGGAATCTAACGCGGAATCGCTGAGGAAACCATCGCCCCCTCTTTAATGGTACTACCCCCCCCTTGGATATAAGGCTGTTTGACGTACTTTGTATATGTCGTCAGGATGGATGGCTCCGGCCTATCCGATAGCCTTTCAAGATCGAGCCAAGTACAAGTAAGATGGAAGGGTTACGGACGGGGGAGGTGAGTCTGCCAAAAATCCCGTCTCTTTGATCCAGCCCAAGAGAAACAACACCATGAACCTGCTGCGTCTGTCTGCTGTTCTGTTGTTAACACTCCTCCCGCTCGTCAGCCGGGCGACAGAACGGCCCACAAACGTCGAAGCCTCGGCAGGCCCGAAGTGGGACCTCAACGTGTTGGGCAAGACCCCTCGGTTCGAACCGGCCAAGGAACCTGTGGCCAAGGAGGTGGAATCGATCTTCTTTGACGGCGTTCCCTTCCAGAAGAAACCCACTAAGGTGTTTGCTTACTACGGGTTGCCTAAGAACCTCAAGCCGGGCGAAAAAGTCCCCGGGATTGTGCTGGTGCACGGAGGGGGAGGCACGGCCTTCGACGCCTGGGTTCGACTGTGGAACTCTCGTGGCTATGCCGCCATTGCCCCGGATCTCTGCGGTTGCGTGCCGATCGGCTCCTATGGCAAATGGCAGCGACACGAGGCTGGCGGCCCACCGGGTTGGGGCGGTTTCAACCAAATCGACTGGCCGCAGGAAGACCAATGGACCTGGCAAGCCGTGGCCAACATCCTCCTGGCTCATTCTTTGCTCAGAAGCCTGCCGGAAGTCGATGCCGGGCGGATCGGTCTGACCGGCATTTCCTGGGGCGGCTACCTGACGTGCATTACCTCAGGCGTAGATCCTCGGTTCCGCTTCGCCGTGCCAGTCTATGGCTGCGGCTTTCTCGGTGATAATTCGACTTGGGTCGACACGTTCGCCAAGATGCCTGCCGAACAATCGGCACGCTGGCTCCGCTGGTGGGACCCGTCGGTCTACCTGAAAAACACGAAGATGCCCATGCTCTGGGTCACCGGCACCAATGACTTCGCCTATCCGATGGATTCGCTACAGAAATCGTATCGCTTGTCACAAGGCCCGCGCTCGATTTGCCTGCGCGTGCGTATGCCCCATGGACACGGCGGAGCCGGCGAGAACCCGGCCGAAATCCACGCCTTCGCCGAAAGCCTGCTAAACGGTGGCCTTCCGCTGGCCCAAATCGCCGGACAAGGTCGCAACGGCGAAACGCTTTGGGCCACCTATCAGTCCCAAGTCCCGATTGTTCATGCCGAACTGAACTACACATGCCAGACCGGCTCCTGGAAAGAACGCAAATGGGAGACTGTTCCTGCAACAGTCGATGCCGCCAACTGCCGGGTAACCGCCAAGTTGCCGCAAGGCGTGACGGTGTATTATCTGAACCTGATCGATGATCGGGGATTAATCGTGAGCACGGAGCATGAGGAGATTCAGGGACGATAGTGGGCCGTGGAGTTGGCGGGCCTGAGGAGGACGTCCATCCGTTCTGGGGTAATTGGGGGCGTTTGATCATCGGGCGCGAGGAAGACGTATTACGTGGGGTTGGGGCCAGGAACGCCGGGTTGTACGAATGCGGATCTGCTTGGGAGAACGAGAATGACGCTGGAGGTGATGGTCGCGTTTCTGCTGGTATCCTTGGTGGCGACGGCAACGCCCGGACCGAGCGTGCTGTATACGTTGTCGGCAGGACTCTCGGGCGGAACACGTGGGTACGCCTTGGGAACAGTCGGCGTTCTGTGCGCTGATGCAATCTACTTCCTCCTCTCGGTTGCCGGCTTGGGTGCTTTTTTGTTGGCCTCCTATCGGCTGTTCGTGCTGGTCAAATGGCTCGGGGCAGCCTACCTAGTCTGGCTCGGACTTCGCTTGTTGTGGCAGGCACTGGTTCGTCCGGAAAACATCGCTCTTGACTCGTCGAACGCTTCCGCACGAGCGCGTTGGTTCTCCGGCGGGTTCACGGTCCACGCCGCCAACCCGAAGGCATTGCTCTACTTCGGCTCCATCGTGCCTCAGTTTCTCCACCCCGGCGATGCGATTCTTCCCCAGGTATTCGCCTTGGGAACTATCCACCTACTCATGGCCCTCGCCGTGCTATCGACCTACGGATTCTTCGCCACACGAATTCGCGTCTATGCAAGCCGTCCTTGGTTCTGCCGCACACTCAATGCCACCTCGGGCTCGCTGCTGATCGCCGCCGGGGCGGGACTTGCATCGATCAAACGGTAATGGCAACGAAGGGACACAGCAAGGACCTTTCCTGTGCCTGTTCACGCTGGAAGGATGCTCAAACCGGGAACACTTCACGGAATTCTGCGACTGGCAGGAATCGAGGTCGAGCAGTTGGAGAACCTCCTCCAGCCACCAACTCATCGATGGCCGGCGGCCTCCCGTGTGTGGGGTTGCCGAAAAACGCGACGGGCTGCTATCTTGGCAGCTTCCATTGCCAGACAAGTTCGTTACCAAGGAGCATCGCATGTCGACCCAAGATAATCTTCAGGCCGCGTTTGCCGGAGAAAGCCAAGCCAACCGGAAGTATCTCGCCTTTGCTGCCAAGGCCGACGCCGAGGGACGCCCCCAGATCGCCAAGCTGTTTCGCGCTGTGGCCGCCGCCGAGACGGTCCATGCCCATGCCCATCTGCGCGCGATGAAGGGAATCGGTGACACCAAGGCGAATCTCGAAGAAGCCATCGCCGGCGAGCATCACGAGTTCACCCAGATGTACCCGCCTTATCTGGAGGAAGCCGAGGCGGAAGGGAATCGGCCCGCAGCGATCTCTTTCCGTTACGCTTTAGAGGTCGAGAAGATTCACCACGAGTTGTATACCAGTGCCCTCAAGGCCTTGTCGCAAGGTGAAGACCTACCGGCCGGCGCAATCCACGTCTGCGAAGTCTGCGGTCACACCGTCTTCGGCGACGTTCCTGACAAGTGCCCGGTCTGTGGCGCCGTCAAGACGAAGTACAGAGAGCAGACATGATCGAAGGGAAGAGGACTTAGGGGCCGGGGACTAGGCATTCGTAGTCTGCTTCCCAGCCCCTGGTCCCGAATTCTCAGTTCCGCTCACAACGTCCCTTTGGTGCTCGGAATCCCTGTCATTCGAGCATCAGCCTCAATCGCCATGCGCAAGGCGCGGGCTGTAGCTTTGAAGACACCTTCGGCGATGTGGTGACTGTTCTGGCCGTAGTGAAGGAGCACATGCAGGTTAGCCAGCGCGTTCGCCGACACGGCCTGCCAGAAGACAAACACAAGCTCGCTGTCAAACTGACCAATCTTGGGCGAGGGGAAGTCGGCCTGGAAGACGAAGTAGGCCCGGCCACCCAGATCGACGGCGCTAGTGACGAGCGTTTCGTCCATGGGCAGCGTGAAGTGGCCATAACGACGGATGCCAGCCTTGTCGCCCAAAGCTTCTTTGAGCGCCAGCCCCAGGCAAATCCCCACATCCTCGACGGTGTGATGCGGGTCGACCTCAAGATCGCCGTGAGCCTTGATGACAAGATCCCATGCGGCATGCTTGGCCAGAAGCGTCAGCATGTGATCGAAGAACCCCACGCCGGTGACGATTTGCGTCTGGCCGCTGCCGTCGAGGGTCAGCTTCAGTTCAATCTGGGTCTCAGCCGTGTTGCGCTGAATTTGGGCAGTGCGTGGCATGAATTTCTCGTGAAAAAGAACGCTCCATTTCGGCGGCGAGCTTGCTCGCCGCGTTTTGGGGCACAGTCCGCCGGTTAAGGGGCTTTCCAACTCTAAATCATGGCTTCCAGCCGCTCCAGGCACGTATCGATCTGAGCATCCGTACCGACACTGATCCGCAAACCATCGCCCCAGCCCGGATAATTCATGTATCGGACCAGGATGTGGTTTTGTTTCAGTTGCTCATAGAGCGGTTTTACCGGAAGTTCCGGATGCACGTTCCAGGTGAAATTGGCGTGCGAATCAACCGTTGTAAACCCTAAAGCCCGCATCCCCGCGGTCAGCCGGGCTCGGGTGGCAAGGATTTTTGCCCGATTCTCGGCCAGCCATTTCTGGTCGCCGATGGCGGCCGTAGCCGCGGCAATCGCGAGGGCGTCGCAGTTGTACGAGTCCTTCACCTTGACTAGTTGCTCGATCATCTGCGGCTGTCCCACTACATAGCCGAACCGCAGACCGGCCAGGGCGTACGACTTGCTGAAGGTTCGCGAGACGAGAATCTTCTCGTTCTTCGCCACCAGGGGAATGCAATTCGTGTCGGCGAAATCGACGTACGCCTCGTCGACCAGAAGAGGGCAGGGGAGGCGTTCGGCAAATTCCAAGATCTTCTCGGGCGGCAGCATTGTGCCCGAAGGGCTGTTCGGATTCGGCAAAAACACGAGCCGAAGGTTCTTCGTCCCCGCCGCAAAGCGATCCGCAAGCGACCAATCGGGCTCAAACCACACCTCTTCGGCTTCCGCCCCCTGAAGCTGTGCGAGCGTCTTGTAGAGGATATAGCTCGGATACGGCAAACGCAGCGACTGGCCTGTACCGACAAAGGCCCGGGTAACGATCGTCAGGATATCGTCGCTCCCGTTACCACACATGATCCAATCCGGCTCAACCCCGAGGATCTCGGCCGCCTTCACGCGAAACGGCTGAGCCATCGGATGCGGATACTTCTGCAACCCCCGAGCCAACGCTTCCTGGACCGCATGCTCCACCGCCACAGAGGCCCGATAGGGATTCTCGTTGGTATTGAGCTTGATGTACTGCCCATCTTGTGGCTGCTCACCCGGCACATAGCCGGCCATCGCGGCGATCTCAGGTCGAACGTAAGACATGAATAGGTTTAGGGATTAGAGATTGGGGACTAGGGGTTAGGGATTAGGGATTGGGGGAAACCAAACCACACCTAGACTCATCATTCTGCATTCTCACCTCCACACTCCCCCGATGCGCCGTCAGTCCTTCTTTCGTCGCCAAGGTGCAAACATCACCGGCCAACCGAGTCATGCCATCGTGGGAAAAGTGGAGGACGCTACCGGCGCGGAGAAAGTCGTTGGACGAAAGACCGCTGGCAAAGCGGGCCGTACCGCTGGTGGGCAACACATGCGAAGGGCCGGCGGCATAGTCGCCCAAGGCGACCGGTGTGTAGTTGCCCAGAAAGATGGCGCCGGCATGGCGGATCTTTTCGACCAACTCCTCGGCGTTTTCCGTGGCAATGTGCAGGTGTTCGGGGGCAATCTCGTCGGTTAGCCGGCAGGCTTCGTCGGGATCACGGGCGAGGATCACGGCCCCAAAATCTTCAAGGCTCTGCCGGGCCAGATCGCCGCGTTCCACTCGCTTTAATTGACGCTCCACCTCGGCAACCGTTGCCTCCAAGGCTGCGGCATCCCAGCCAATCAGGATGCTCGCCCCGGGAGCATGTTCGGCCTGGGCCAGCAAGTCGTAAGCCGTATACTCGGGCCGCGTCGAACTGTCGACAATCACCACGACCTCGCTCGGGCCGGCGATCGAGTCGATATCCACTTCGCCATAGTCAAACCGCTTGGGCC
>CAZLDQ010000017.1:9858-13275 GCA_964558295.1 uncultured Planctomycetaceae bacterium
AAGGCCACGAACAGGTTGCCCGGCCCCACGATCTTGTCGACCCGCGGAATTCCTTCGACCCCGTAGGCCAGCGCCGCGACAGCCTGAGCACCGCCAAGACGATAAACCTCACGGATGCCCAACTCATGGCAAGTGGCCAAGAGATCGGGATTGTAAGAGCCGAACTTCGTAGGCGGCGCGACAACCGCCAACTCCGGCACGCCGGCCACCTGAGCCGGCACGGCCGTCATCAGCACCGTCGACGGATAGGCAGCCGCTCCGCCTGGCACGCAAATTCCCACGCGTCCCAACGGTCGATAACGTTCGACTAGATACCCACCAGGCCGCTCCACGCGCACATCGTGATGTAGGATCGCTTCTTGGAACACGCGGATATTGTCACGAACACGTCGAATGGCGGCCAGGAACTCAGGCTCAGCTTGAGCGTGAGCGCGGACCAGTTCGTCTTCGGGCACGCGAATCGTGTCCGGCGTCAGTTGGGCCTTATCGATCCGAGCGGAGTAGTCGAGCACGGCCGGCAACCCCTGCTGGTCGACGTCGCGACAGATGCGAGCGACCACCTGAGCAGGGGAGAGCGGCTCACCAAAGACCTCCATTGTTCGCTGGCGTCCTGCCTGGCTAACGATGTCACCCCGCGGGCTAAGCCGCTCGCGCAACTCGTCCATCGCCGCGCGGACATCTTCGCGTTGGCTGTCAATTCGCCGGATTTTCAGCTCGGAACCACGGGAACCCATCTCGAACGTACCCTTTCTTGACGTGCCGGACTTCAAGGACACGCGAATCCTTCATTTTGTTCGTCGAGACGGTTCTGGGGAAGCCCCTGGATGTCGCCCGGGCAAGGTTTCCTGGTCTTCAACCGTCAATTCCCAAGGAGAATTCCCATTGTTTGGCCCGTTCTAGTGCTATTGGGGAGAATCTGTCCCACGCGAGCAGTATAGGACCAGGGCTACCCAACAAGCCTCGCACAGAGTCTACCACGACGGTGAGATTTTTGCCGTACACGGTTCTCGGTGCTGGCAAAACAGGACCTCTGCGCTCTACAATTGCAGGTGTGCCGGTCGGACCGGCCTTGGGGGTAGCCAACGGTTCTCGTCTCCAGACCCTTGGGCGATAAGACAGCCTCGTGGCCGAACCACTCTTTTCCATCGCCTGTACGACCTGCCAAGCCCGGCTCACGATCCGTAGCGAGGCGCTCATCGGCACGATCCAGTCTTGCCCCAAATGTGGGAGCATGGTGGAAATTATGCCACCGCCCGGGTGGAAGTCCCAGGCAGCCAAGCCAAGCGAGCCCTCGGCCGCCATGGACAAGCCGCCGGCGACCACCCCATCTATTGGTCACTCCCCACCACCTTCGAGCAATGCAGCACCACCCTCCCCTCCATATGAGGAGGGCGGGGAACTGCCGGAACCTCCCCCGGTCGTCGCTCCGGCGAAGGCAGTTGTCCCGCCGCCCCCTCCGGCACGCCAAGGAAAAGCCGTGGGCCGGGAAACAGCGAGCCTAAGTACGATGCCGCTGTCACCTGTGGGCGTATCGCCCACCGAGGCGCTTTGGCACAAGTGGCTTCTGCTCAGCATGATCCCCGTGGCCGGCCTGGTGCTCTTCGTGGGCGCATGGTCGATCATCTCCCCGCGGAACACACCACTCCCTGCGGTCCCAGTGGCAGAAAGCACACCAGCCCCACCGCCGGCCGCGAAGCCCGAAACGAAACCGCCTGAGCCCCCCGAGCCTATGCCGTCGGCCAAGCTCAACCGGCGCTGGTTGCCCGAGGAAACAAGGCTCCTCATCAACCTGCGGTTGGCTGCTTTGGCGGGGTCGCCGAACTCTCCCCCCACGATACGATTCGTGGAACCGTTTTGGCAGTCTTCGGGCGCGTTGATCTTGAAGACGTTTGGCCTGCAATCGGAGAAAGTCCGTCAGATGACCTGGGCATCGACCGATCTGACAGATTGGCCGAACCACGGGGTGGTGCTCTTGAAGCTCGATCCAAGCCAAGACGCCAGCGTGCTCCGCTCCTTGGGCGAACCAGTGCCGTTGCAGTTGGATGGAGCTCCCTGCCGCCGTCTGAAGGCAGGCTGGCCGCATCCATTTGCCGTGCTTGATGCCCAAACGATCGTGACCGGCCAGGAAGACTTGTTGCGGCAATTGGCCGTTGGCGAGAAGAAACTGAAGCGTGCGACGATCGACCGTTTTCTCCAAGGGGCAGCTCCGCAGAGCGATGCGCTGGGGATCGTCGATCTGACTGCCGCACGCGAGGCCGGATGGCGTCTGCCTGAAACCCTGCTGGACGTATGGCCAGTCGGACGCAAGTCGTGGCACATTCTCTGGCAGTCACCGCAAGCAATCGGGTTTACGCTGCGCGGGAAAGAGCGTACCACGAGCGAACTGGCGTTGAGCTGCGAAGGGGAGACCACCGCCGACCAGATTCAGACGACAATCACCGAATTGGTCGCAGCCGCCAAGCCGGCCCTTGATGCCAGGCTCCAATCGCTGGGGGCAGAGCCCGAGTCGGAACCTTACGCGTCGTTGCTAAAGCAGGCCCAGACTCTGCTTCGGACCATCCACTGGCAAGTGGCAGAGGAAACCGTTTGGATACGGCTCGACGGAGGGCCTTCGCTGGCCGAATTGGCCAACTTGCTCGAAGGCAACCAGACGGCCATTGAGGCTGACTGGTTCCGGGCCGCACGGGCAGCCAATGAGACCACCACGCGTCGGCTCTTGGTCGGACTTGGCGAACATCAACGGGCGGAAGGGACGTTTCCGCGGGGCGCAAGCGGAGGCGTCTTGTTGCCGCCAGAAACCCGACTCAGTTGGATCGCCACCTTGTTGCCCTATTACGGTCATCGCGACTGGCAACAGGACTTGCAATTCGGCTACTCGTGGAACAGCCCGCAAAACCGATCCATCACGCGACGCCCCCTGGAGACCGTGACGAACCCAGCCCTTGGCCCCAGCACAACCACGGCGGGATTTCCCGTGACCCACTACGTAGGTCTGGCCGGTGTCGGTAAAGATGCCGCAACGCTAGAACCGAACGACCCGCGGGCGGGTGTCTTTGGATATAATCGGTCGATTCGTGCGCAGGACATCGCCGACGGAGCATCGAACACGATCGCCATGGTCGGCGTTACGCAGCAATTGGGGGCCTGGGGTGCCGGCGGTGAAGCCACGGTGCGTGCTTTCACCAAGCAGCCCTACGTCAACGGCCCAGACGGTTTCGGCAGCGGCCAACCCGATGGAATGCTCGTGGGAATGGCCGATGGGGCAATCCGCTTTGTTTCCAAAGACATTGATCCAATAGTGCTCGAACAATTGGCCACGGTCAGGGGCCGGGAGTCGACCACGGTTGCCGCCCTCAGCCCGAAGACGGCCCCAGTGCCGGCGCGCCGCGGGGGCGGCGGGGGGGGGGCGGCCGGGGC